>JACDDS010000008.1 GCA_013816805.1 Chitinophagales bacterium
GCAACCGGACTTCCTAAATAAGCATTAGGTTTTTCAGTTGAAATCCAGCTAGTGCCATTCCAAATTCCCATCATTCGAGATACCTTATCACCTGCATAGTAAAAATCACCACCTACATACAACCATTTATTAACACTATCAAAAACCATGGATTTCACATCAGCACTTTGATAGGAATGTTCTGGTTGTACACCTTCACCCAACGGCAGCCATGTTTGAGCATAGACGCTATTATGAAACGCTAATGCAATTAAGCAGTAAATAACATATTTCATGATTATTGAATGATAATAGGTTTTACAATAAAATCAGCATTAGCAAGACATTTTACAAAATAAATCCCCGGTTCAAGTTTTGATTTAAATTGTATATTTTCTACAACTTCTGATCCATTTAAGTAGTATTCTTTTGACCACAAGATTCGCATGGAGCAATCTGACAAGGTAAATTCTACCTTTCCCTCAAACGTTTTTGTAGATTTTAGTTTTAAAGTAAAATTACCATCATTAGGATTTGGGAAAACTGAGCATATTATTCTGTTTTCCAAGCTATTATATTCAAGCGTATCGGAAGCCTCCCGGCAAATTCCCGAGTAACTTACTATATGATGGTTAGATTCAAATGAACAATCTCCAACACCGGAAAATGTTTTTTTATACCTACAAAAATATTCAGCACCAGAAAGAGGAATATCACTGTTATGATAGGTATAATTTTGATTTGTTTCTCCGCTGATTTCAACTCCATTCATAACCCATTGATAAGTATAACCACTAACAGCAGTGGCATTTAAGGTATAGCTTCCAGATCCAGTACAAATTTGAAAAGCTCCGCAGTTCGTACAAAGATTAGGTTTGGATGTAACCGTAATAGTCTTTGTTGCACTTCCACAGCATCCATTTGAATTATCATGAACATTTATTGAATTCACAGTATAATTAAATGTGCCCTCAGTTTCTGGTTGTGCAATCACAGAACTACCAGTTAATGCTTGCAGCCCACCATTCGCTGGTTCTTGCCATTGATAATATGAAGTATTCGTTCCAGAAGTAGAGGCAGTTAATTTAATACATTGACCAAGAAATATAGACCCACTTGTAGACGAAATGCTCGGAGTCGGATCGCTCCCGGTCCTATTTATTGTAATACTGGCATCATTTGTTACACCGGGACATTGTAAACTCCCGTCATCTGAAGCAACAGTTCCATAAACTTTAAATGTACTATTACCATTTGCTAAATTACCTGTTGTAGAGTATTTAGGGTTAGTACCACTTTGTAGTAATGTTTCATTTCCTCCGTTTACTGATTTAAAGTCATAATTTCCATAATGTATAAATCCATCAGAGCCTTTTTGGTCTGCTCCTTCAGCCTGAATAGTTATTGCTTCATTACAAACGGATAATCTAGGTGGTGGAATGAAATCTATGCTTGGAATGATAGTGATATGTGCAAATGATTTAGCGGTTTTTTGGGATGACTGTTGATAAATATCTACTTCCAAAATAAATGAATCTGAAGGATAATTTGAATTTGATGGGGATAAGGTAAATGTATTCGTAGACGCACTTGAAGTTTGAGTACCTAAAGTAACAGCCGGATATTCTGAAATATCTTTGTAAGTATATGTAATTGAACCCGGGTTTAAACCAAATGGCTCGCTAACCGACAAAACAATATCCTCGTTAGCACAAAAAGGGTGATTTACCACTATGAGTATATTGAATGTTTACAGCTGAATTATTATCGCTTCGATCAACATACGCATCAGCTAACGTATAACAGCCGGTTGTTGAATTTATTCCGGTTACAGTATAATTCATATAATTATAATACGAAACATCATTGTAGTTATGCTCTGATGATGAGTAGGATGTGTATTGATTAGGACGGGCATAGACCTGTGACCCCGTAATAGTGCTGGTACCACCCGTTGATGATGTATATAAACCTAATCCAGGGCCCCACCAATAGTTAAGACCGGTCGTCTGGCTCGTTGCCTGAAGAGATACTCCAGTTCCTGCTGCAATGTCATATGTAGCTGGATCTGCAGAAACACTTGAAGTTACGTTTAAATCAGGTTTGACATTCGCAGTTACACTACATTGCGCAGTGCTACCGTTGTCCCCCGTAACAGTTATGGTGTAAGAGCCGTTAAGAATTGGGATTAATGAAGTATTATTTCCTTCATAATTACTTAAATATATCAATGAAACGTCTCCTATAACAGGATGTGAATTAGGTATGCAATTGGGACAAGGGCTTACTAAATTCCAGGAATAGGTAGAAGCCCCTGTTGCTGAAATGTTAACTGCAGACCCAGCAAATGGGATTCCTTGTTGAAAGCCTCCTTGCATATCAATAGCCAGAGGAATCATACATCCTGGTTTTGTATCACATTTGATGATGACGCTTGATTTTACTTGATAGATTCTAGTTATGGAATATTTGGGAATTGTAACCAAGGTTGAAAGAGAGTTGACCGTTATTGGATCAGGATGCATTAGTGGTGGGTAATTAATGTGATCAATATCAGTACTTGTTCCTAACTTGGTTTTGCCATCTTGAGTGAAATATGCTACGTCCTTATTCCCAATAATATAGCAAAAAGGGTTTATATAGCTCTTTCCATTAAGCTCAGTTAAACTTATTTGTTCATAGCCATAGGCACCAGATGTCCAACCAAAATCTTTAGGAGAAACTTCCTTAGGCTGATCACCTAAGTTTATTATAATTACTTGTTCAACATCATCTATTGAATTAGGTTTATAAAACTTCCATGAATAAAGAGCCGAATACGGAGTATTTAAAATTATATAACTATTGTCAAAATTAAGCTTTGTTGCATATGTATTTTCCCTCATAGCTTCGCCAATTAATTTTAAACAATCACCTGTGGCAGTTAACTCCCATGGTTTGGTTGTTAAGTTTGTAAAAACGTCACCAAATTTGCTAAAAGAAAACCCCTTATCATCTACGAAGAAAGCACCACTGTTTGCATCCAAAGTACTGGTTTGTACATATACATGTTTTATAACATCAAAATCTAAATATTGAAGCGTTAATGCAGCCATGTATAGTCCATGCGCCCATGAGCCTGATAAAGCCACCCTATCATCACTTAAATTAAATTCAGTAACCCAGGCTTCAATGCCTGCGGGAACAACTTTAAGAGATTTTGCTCTAAAATTATCGTTTACCTGACTGAATGGCACTGAAAGAATGGTTGGTAAATTAGAAACCTGTGGGAAATATGTGTTTTGCCCACCTGGAGTAACTCCGGAAGATGGATAATTGTGAAAACTTAATGCATCCCCGGTCTGAAGATGTAAATTACTCCCCCCAGTATTTGGTAGTCCTAAAACCGCATTCCAAGTATTTTCCCTGCAAATACCTCCATCAGTATTTATTGAAGCGCCATTGTTGTTGTCATCTTCAATACCAGGTGATGATGCCACTACGGAAACCTTCAAATTATTGAATTTAGATTCATTCGTTTTAAGAAAATGAAGATTGTCAAGATAAGTATTAGCAGTAGCTATATAACTTGTAGCATTGGGATAAGCACACCATGTTTTTTGATTACCTCCTTTGTAAAGTTCATTGCCCAATTCAACATACTTTAAATTCATATTCAGGTCACGTGCCATGTATAATTCCTTAACATCAAAATCATAGGTGGAGAATATCATGTTAAAATGGAATAAAGCGTCGGCCTTATTAGCGTCCAGATTATATTTAATATCCGTTAATCTATCGCTAATAACTTGTGGTTTAGGTTTATATAAGTCTTCACCAATACAGCCAATATTTTGAGGAAGACTTACTGAAGCCTCACCTGTATTTTGATAAATGTCTGGTTCGCTATACCATCCTTTATCCCAATCCCAGTATCCGCTACCGAAATGAAGTCGGAAAATCCGGCTGTTTAATTTAGTTATATTCGTGGCAAAGGACCAATCATTCCATCCGCCCGATCCATATCCAATTTCAGTTGAAGCATCATCCAAATGCACTGTCTTTGTATTTTCCGTATTATAACCAAGCCAGTCTTGCACTCCATCTGCATCTATGGATCTTCCTGTTCCGATAATGCTTAGAATAGATAAATAATCAGCAGGACGGATTGTAATTGCTGATATATCCAGATTTGATGCGCTTATAAGTGATGCATTTATAGAACCTTTAGATAGCAGTGAAGTGTTACCATTAAGAGTGTCACCTTTAATATTTCCTTTAACCAGATAATTTCCACCAGCATTGACAGTATGGTGAAAATTATATTTACCACTAATAATAAAAAAGACTCTTTCTGGATTATTCGTGAGGTTATTAATAAAAGCTCCCTTATTTAATACTAAAGAATCACGGATAAGAAAAATAAAATACGCATCGCTACTACCGCTGAGGGTTAGGGTGTCATTTAAATATCCCATGCTATCTATTTTGTACACGCCGGATGAATAAAGATGCTTATTAAGATTAACATGAATAGAAGTAGCAGAGAGTTTTTTAAATCGGGAAATAACTGAATCTAAATCAGTTAATGCCGAATCAACTCCTGATGTGTTGATATAAATTCCATTTGAAGCATATACTTTGTTTGAAACAGTAGTTTTAGCCCCCACTTTCCCACTTACATTTATTGAATCAGCTAGGGTAATGCTTTGGCTCGATAAAAGTCCATAGGATGAAGTTTTCTTCTTAGCTGGTGGCAGTATGGTTACAACAACGTTGTCTGAAGCTGCACACCCTACGGAATCTACTACTGTAACTGAAAAATTACAGGCGGCAGAATAAGAAGTTGCGGGATTAGACACCGTTTGATTGCTTAATATATCAGAATGATTCCAATTATAGATGTAGGGTGTTTTTCCTCCCATTGCTGTAGGCAGACCACCAATATTTAACGAACCATACCCTAAGTATAAAGTTGTATCTCTTCCTGCATTAATTGAAAGCTTTGGATAAACTTTGATAACAAGTGTGTCTTTAGAAACACATCCATTCGCATTTGTTACCGTAACATCGTATGAAGTAGTTATTATTGGTGAAATAACTGGATTAGCTAACCATGCAATTGTATCCATCCCTGTTTTCCAAATAGTTTTAAATCCGTTACTAACATTTTCAGCAGTTGGTCCTCCACCAATTATAATGGAGGAACCCGCACCACAAATCAATTGGTCGCTACCAGCATGTACTACTGGAGTCTGTTTAATAGTTACTACAGAAGTATCATATGCAAGCGTATGATCAAGGTCCGTTACGGTTAAAACATACAACTGTGTAACAGAAGGTTGGGCTATGGGATTGGGAGAGGAAATAGAACTTAATGAACTATCAGGAGACCATGAATAAGTCAGTGCCCCAATCCCCCCTGTACCTGATGGATTTCCTCCTAAATATTTTGTTCCCCCTTTGCAAAAGGATGTATCTGTCCCTGCATGCGCATATAAAGAAGGAGATTTTTTACTGATTATAAAATATCCGAATATACTTACTGGATATACATTTTGAATATTACCAGAAGAAGTTGTTCCCGACGTGGTAACCGTACCGGTATTATGCCACTTCGCTCCATCCCACCGTCCGATCTTTAAAGTAGAAAGTGTATAAATATCACAGGTGGTTGCATCCCAATAAAGAGTAAGCTTCACATTGCTACTGCCAATCATTCGCTTCGTATTCCAATACTCACAATCACTGACATAGGTAAGTGAGTCTTTGGCACTTCCTAATGTTTGTTGTGTATTAAAGTACTCAGCTCTAAAAGCATCGGTGGTCAATGACGGTGCAGTAATGGCAATTGGTTTATACGTTGCTCCCTTCCCCACCGGAAAGGTGAAAGCACTATTCCCGATCTTTATAACTGGTCCTTTAACAAAGCTCGTGTTTGAAACACTCGTAGCCGTTGCTCCACTCCGAAGGGTTAAAACATTGGTTGTATCGGTAATAATATACCCATTGACTAAATCTAAATTATTAGAAACTGATACCGCTTTCTGCAACGTCACCTGTCCCCCACTTTTATCCACCACCATCTTATACAACTGTGGTGATGCTGCACCGTAGATATTTTGATTATTTGTACCAGTGAATTTGAAGGTCGTATTCCCTATCGAAGTTACTGATGTATTGTTCCATTTGATATCCTTCAATATTTTCAATATGCCACCGTTAATGATACAGTCAGCACTTTGGGAAGTGACGAAGGTATCTGCCACTTGCACGGTTCCAGAAATGGTATGCACTCCTCCTAAGCCAAACATTTCAAGGTCGTAGAACTTCATGGTACCTGATGAGCTATTCTTTAAGCTGTTATTGTAGTAACACATTACCCGTGAAATTCCTTCATTCACGGTTCCTGCTATATATTCCCACATAGTGCTTCCACCCATACCTATTCTACCCATTAAGGTTACCGTTCCGCCGGTTTTATTGAATTGTATATTGGGAAGCTTTCCGGAAATCGTGCTCCCCTGGTTGTCATTTATGGTCTGAGTACCCGTACCGTTAACGATGATGGTAACCGTTCCTCCACCTACTGAAGCTGTATTAGAACTTAAGATATTACCCGGTACTTCAATGGTTGAGCTTGTGATGGTGTTTAAAAAGAGCTGGTTGCTGCCGGATAACGTCAGCTTATGATCCACCTCAAGTGTTATATTCTTAATCGTGAACTGTGTGGTCTGGGACGGAGCAGTAAACTCAGCATCATAGAAGATATAGCGGCTGGTATTAGCTGATGAATTGACAACCGTAGTGGTATTAGATGCTTTTTTGAAAACAATTTTACCACTGTTGTGGGTGAAGCTTCCTGTCTTTAGCGTTACATCTCCTGCTAAGGTCATGGTGCCTGAAGTACTGGTGAAAGCAGTTCCGTCAATGGTAAATGAGCTATTGCAGTTGATGGTGGCACTGCCTCCACTAAAGATCCCTCCTTTGAAGCTTCCGATATCAAAGGAGAGTGTCTTGCCGGTATTCAAAGAAACGGTGCCGGTGTACAGTGAAGTCATGGTCACCTTGGCAACGGTCATGTTTGAATCCAAGGTCGCACTGGTTACCGAACAGTTATTGAAGATGATGGTATCAATTAAGGTCGGTGGCGTAGTTGCTATTCCACCACTGCAGCTTCCAACCTGATAGTTGCCTTTAACCTTCATACTGGTCGAGGTGCCTTGTGGCTTCCAGTAGAGGTTCCGTTGTGAGTAACTATTTGATGAAATGAAAAAGAGTAGAGAAAAAAGGAGTGAGGACAGTAATAATTTTTTCATGTAAGTGAATCAGGTTGAGAATAGTGAGAATACGGAAATTGATTAGGCGCAGTGAGGTGTGGACGTATCTATTCCACACTACATTAAAAGGTAATGCGATATTGTTTCCTTAGAAGTACGATGCTTTGTACTCCATCTCTTCGACGGTAGTTGCTTCAGTGGTTAGAAGAAGGTCGAGGTAATAGTCACCATGAGAAAAGGTTCCAAGTGGCAGCACAAGCATGTTATCTGCTTCACTTAGGTTGGTTCCTAAAGTGAAGGTTTGATTCGATAGGTCACTGCTGTCGGGAGCTGAGCCGATGAGTATTTGTACCGATTGTACTGGAAGGCTGTCTGAGAGAAATACAGTGAGGTTACCAGAAGTCCAGTCAATGGAACTATCTAAGATTTTTGTTTGAGCCTTTGTAACAAGCATAGAAGAGAGAAGCACACAGAGTGTGGAGAAAAATTTCATAAGTTAAATAGGGATTAAGAAAAGGTAAGAATAATAAATACAAAATTACACCTAAAACATATATGATTCTTAAAGGTTAATCAGATATTATACAAATTCATCAACTTTTCTTAATATAAAGAATAACAAGCGTCGATAATATAACTTTTAATCTTTTGATTTTATATTTAGAATTCCTCTCCCTTGCCGGCGTCCTCGCCGACCATATTCGAGAAAGGGAAAATTCTTTTCGTTCAACAGATAGCTTTCATAACCCATATTTATCCACTAAATAAATCAGTGCGGCCATTGCAGCAGCACCTAATTCCAGCTCACGCCTGTTTACCTTATCAAAAGTATCGCTGGCAGCATGATGGTAATCAAAATATCTGTTTGGCGAAGGTGATAATCCACTGAGCACCGCTCCTGTATTTTTTAGATATCCTACATCAGCCCCATCGCCGCCGTGCTCGAAATCATAAATGCTATAGGGTGTGAAAAGAGGTTTCCATGATTGAATCTTTTCTCTAACTTCTTTTGGAGCATCAAATCCAAATCCAATAGGAGAAAAGCCGCCGGCGTCTGATTCAATAGCGAAAAGGTGCTTCTCATTCTTAAGCTTTGCCTGTGCTGCATACTGTTTAGCTCCCCTTGTTCCATTTTCTTCATTCATAAACATTACTGCACGAATGGTATGGGATGGATGCATGTTTAATTGCTTAAAAATCCTCAGCACTTCAATACTTTGCACAGCTCCTGCTCCATCATCATGCGCACCATTTCCGGTTTCCCATGCATCAATATGGCCACCAACTGTAATATATTCATCCCGATGATCGGCACCGCGTAATTCCGCTATTACATTATAGGAAAGCACATCCGGAAGCATCTCACAGGTTTGTCTGAAATAAAATTTTGTGCCGGGATCTTGTTTCAGTTGTGAACTGAGCTCATCAGCTGCCATAGTGCTGAGCGCACAGGCTGGAATTTTCCTGGTAGAATCACGGTAGCCCAAAGAACCGGTATGTGGAAAATCATCGTGCGCAGTAGATACAGAGCGAATCACAACTGCAACGGCTCCAAAGCTGGCTGCAGAATCAGGGCCTGAAAAGCGATATTGAACGGCATCACCGTATGCATCGAAGGTGCTGATTTTAGTTTGATCCATCGGATGGTTAAAAAAGACAATCTTCCCCTGTATATTTTTTCGCCCTAAAGAATCCAGCTCTCTCCAATTTCTTACTTCAATAAGTGAGGCTGTAATTCCCTGGACACCTGTTCCAGTTGAATTGCCAAGAGCGCAAATGGTCAACGGCTTTTTTTCAGATTTGGAACTTATGTAATAGGCAATTTCTTTTTCACCCCTTACCCAGTGAGGAACCATGCAGGGCTGCAGCCAGACAGAGTCTACACCAAGATCGAGCATAAGCTTTTTTGTGTATTCTACAGCACCTGCAGCACCGGGTGACCCAGCCAGTCGTTTCCCATAATCACGGCAGAGCACTTCAAGATTGCTATACGCTTCACCCTTTAGGAGTGCCTGATTAAAAATTTTACGAAGCGTAACTGAATCTGAATTCTGGGAGAATAATGGTAAAGCAATAAATAAATAAGAAATAGAAAGAATTACTGATTTCATGTAAAAGATTTAAGATCTGAAAAATAAATGCCAGTGAGTGGAATGAATTATATTATTAAATTATTCTGCAATGGGTAGATATAAATATCAGAAAGATAGTTGTATTCGCAGCACATGTCAGATAAGTGCGCTTCTACATAATTTTACTCCTATCTGATTCTGAGGCAGCCGCCAGATCTAAAAACCAATGTAACTCACCTGTATCAGGCTTTATCAATTGTGCCGGATATTGGTCTGGAGTAAAAGCTCCTTCTATCACCTTTTTTACCATCGCGGCTTTATTTTCTCCGGTAACTAAAAATGCAATCTGAGAAGCTTTATTTACAATAGGTGCAGTAAGGGTAATGCGCTCCATTTGCTGTTCTTCCACATAACATCCGCTTACCCATTTTGCTTTCTCTGCAACAAGCGGTGATTCGGGGAAAATGGATAACGTATGACCGTTGTCACCCATTCCCAGCAATACCAGATCGAACGAATTTTTTTCTGTATCAAAGTAATCGTGTAGAATTTTTTTATACGCTGCTACAGAATCTTCTAACTTAATATCAGTGCGCATGTAATGAATTTGGTCTGGTGGAATTGGTACCTTAGAAAGAAGAGCATCATAAGCCATTTTTCCATTATTTCTAATGTCATCGAATGACACGTAACGTTCATCACCAAAAAAAATATGCAGTTGCTTCCATAATATCTTATCACTTGCAGGTGATTGCGCTAATAACTCATAAAGTTGTTTTGGGGAGTTTCCTCCGGAAATTGCCCAGGTGAAAATTTCCTGGTGCATTAAGACCTTTCCAATATAATTAATGATCCAGTCGGCAAAAACAGCGATAAGCTTTTTCGGAGTTTCTTCAACATGAATTCGCATTGTTTTATATAAGATGCAATTTTATGAGCCGCCTTCATTCTGAGGCAATGAAATCCAATACCTGCCATCTCTTGAAATTAATGCTTCGGCATCTTCAGGTCCCCAGGAACCTGGCTTATAGTTCGGGAAGTCGGACGGGATCCTCGACTCCCACGCTTCTAAAATGGGAGTGATCACAGTCCAGGCAGCCTCAACCTGATCTGCCCTCATAAACAAGGTGGCATCACCCTGCATTACATCGAGCAACAGGGTTTCATAGGCTTCCGGAGAATTGCCGTCGTAAGCGGTTTTATAATTAAAAACCATATCTACGGGATCCAGCACCATCGATTGTCCCGGGCGCTTCGCCTGAAAACGAATCCGTGTATCTTCTTCAGGCTGAATACGAATTGTAAGCCTGTTCGGCCGCCAGCTGGTTCCTGCTTCCGAAGGAAAAGCATAATGTGGCGCTGGCCGGAACTGTAAGGTGATTAAAGTAGTTTTTTCTTCCAAGTATTTACCGGTGCGCACATAAAATGGAATTCCTTCCCACCGCCAATTGTCAATAATAAATTTTACAGCCGCAAATGTTTCGGTCCCCGATTTCGGGCTTACATCTTTTTCGTTTCTATAAGCACTTACTTTTTCTCCGTTAATATTACCGCTGTTATATTGTCCACGGACGGCAAACTGATGCACTTCGTCCTTAGTAATCGGATGTATGGCGTTCAGCACATCCACTTTTTTATTACGGATTTCATTTGCTTCAAAGCTAACAGGAGCTTCCATAGCAATCATGCAGATAAGCTGAAGTATGTGGTTTTGCACCATGTCTCGCAATGCACCGGAGGTATCATAATAGCCTGCACGGTTTTCAAGACCAACCGTTTCTGCAGCTGTGATCTGCACATGGTCGAGGAAATTGCGATTCCAGATTGGTTCAAATAAGGTATTGGCAAAGCGCAACGCAAGGATATTCTGTACCGTTTCTTTTCCTAAATAGTGGTCGATGCGGTAGATCTGGTCTTCCGCAAAAATCCCCTGTAAAAGATTATTCAGCTCGTGCGCGCTTTGCAGGTCGTGACCAAATGGTTTTTCTACTACAATGCGTGTACATTTTTTATCAGCACAAATTTCAAGCTTACCTAAGAGGGGAGCAATTTCAGGCACCAGCTGCGGTGCCACAGCCATGTAAAAAATAGAATTTGGATGAATGCCCCATTCCCTCTCTTTATTTTTAACGATGTCCGCTATCTGAGGATAAGCACCTGCATCGGATGCATCCATCTTCAGATAAGATATGTGATCAGAAAAAGATTTCCATTTATCCGGGATTTCATTTTGCCTGCGTGAAAACTTTTGCAAGCCTTCCAGCAAATGATTTTTATAATCGCTATCAGAAAATTCTCCCCTGGAAATACCGATAATCTCGAATTTTTCCGGAAGAAAATCATCCAGGAAAAGATTGTAGAGCGCCGGAGTGAGCTTACGGAAGTTGAGATCGCCGCTTCCTCCAAAAATAAACAGGAGTGAAGCTGATGGTCGTTTATCTTTTTGCATTTAGTATATTATTGATTCCATTCTGTATGAAAGGTGCCGGACATGTCAACACGTTGGTAGGTATGTGCCCCAAATAAATCCCTTTGTGCCTGTATCAGGTTTGTAGGTAACTGAGCGCTCCGGTACGCATCGAAATAGGAAATTGCAGCCATCATTCCCGCAACGGGAAATCCATTTTTTACAGCCTCCGTAATTACTTGCCGGATCGATTGCTCTTTAGATTTCAATAGGGAAGCCACGTTAGGATCAAGCAAAATATTAGAAAGGGAAGCAGTTTTATTGAATGCCTGAAGGAAAATTTCCAGGAGTGCTGAGCGGATAATGCATCCACCGCGCCATATCCTTACCACCTCAGGAACTGGAATTTCCATTTTCAATTCTTCGGAAGCTTTTTGAAGCATTGCCAGTCCCTGTGCATAACAAATTATGGTAGCAAAATGCAGAGCATCCCGCAATTGATCTTGGGATATGCCTGGCTTATTATTTAAATCCTGAGATGAATATAACTGAGCTACTGCTACTCTTTCTTCTTTATATGAAGAAAGGTCGCGCATGGAAACTGCGATATCAATCACCGGGACAGGCACAGGCAAATCCATAGCATCCTGTGAAGTCCACTTACCGGTGCCCTTTGATCCGGCTTTATCGAGTATCAAATCGACGAGCCTGTTAGGAGTTTTGTCATCCTGCTGCAAAAAAATAGCTGCTGTTATTTCTAGAAGAAAAGATTTCATATCTCCTTCGTTCCAGGCAGCGTACACTCCATGAAGCTGGTCGTTGTTTAATCCTGCTCCTTTTTTCAGAAGCCAGTACGTTTCGCTGATGAGTTGCATAATGGCGTATTCAATACCATTGTGCACCATCTTAACATAGTGGCCCGCAGCATCTTTACCCAGGTAGGCCACGCATGCGCTATCGCCAACCTTTGCTGCTACAGCTTGCAGTATTTGCTTAATTGAATTGTAGGCTTCCTGGTCTCCACCGGGCATAATGCTCGGACCGTTTCGGGCGCCTCGTTCTCCTCCCGAGATACCTATTCCCATAAAATGGATTCCTTTTTCTTCCACGTATTTTACACGCCGGAGTGTATCGGTATAATGAGAATTTCCCCCGTCTATGATTACGTCGCCTTTTTCCAGCAGCGGCAATAAATTTTCAATTACGTCATCTACCGGCTTGCCTGCTGGTACCAGCATCATTATTTTACGCGGCCTGTTCAGTGCTTTGGTCATTTGTGCAAGAGTTGGAAAACCTTTCACCTGTGAGCCGGGTGTTGCCGCCGACTCCAGCTGAGAAATTTTCCCTGTATCCAGATCAAATCCTGCTGCGGCGAATCCATGATCAGCCATATTAAGCAAGAGGTTGCGGCCCATGGTTCCTAAGCCGATCATTCCAAAATCAAATAGGTAAGAAGCCACGTGTTGTGCTTAAGTTTATTTACATCGCCAAAGATACTTATTTCAATAAAGGGCCTCTAAATGGCTTTATCCTGAAGAGGAAAAATTTAGTGAAATTCGAAGCTAACTTTGAATTTTTCAAGAATTATTAGAAAAGAATTTTGCTTCAACTCCTTCTTTATTTTAAGTCGATCTCCGAGGTAATAGAGTCTTATAAATTTTACAATTTCTATTTAAGTTCTGAAAATTTTCAGATAAGGGTCAAAAATAAATACGCGATCCCTGGCTGCACCTGTTATTTCTTTCACCGTCCCTGCCTCTTGAAAGGTTGAAATAAGAAGGCCCGATGTTTTTGGGGTAAGATTTAGAGATTCACTGATTTGGTTAATAGTAGTTGCCGGTTGCCTGAAAAGATAGTTCAATAATGGTATTGCATTTTTTACTTTTTTCCCCATCATCATCACCTTATCTTCAAGCAGGTGTTCTTTCAAAGAAATAATTTTTTTCAATGTATTTAAGGCATCTTCCCCCGTTTGAATTACTCCACTTAAGAAAAATATAAGGATCGGGCTTATTTTACTTTGAGGCCCTAAAGTAAAATAGTGTGTGCCGCTATTTTACTTTGTTACAAACAGAAATAAGCAACCCTTGGCTTTCATTGAATTATAATACCGTTATAACCCCAACTCTTTCTTTTGCTTATCATCAATTTCCCCCGGGGCATCGAGCATCATATCCCGTCCCATATTATTTTTAGGAAAAGCGATAAAGTCACGAATGTTTTCCTGGTTCGCAATCGTAATAGAACAAAACCGATCGAAGCCAAAAGCAATTCCTCCGTGAGGAGGCGCACCGAATTCAAAAGCATTCAGGATAAAACCAAATTTGCTTTCCGCTTCTTCCCTCGAAAGGCCGAGCATCTTAAACATCCGCATCTGGTCATTCCTGTTGTGAATACGAATAGAGCCTCCTCCAATTTCCACTCCATTAATCACCACATCATATGCATTTGCCTTTACTCTTCCGGGATTGGTATCTAAAAGCCCATCCTCTTCTTTCCTCCACGAAGTGAATGGATGATGCATTGCATTCCATCTTTTTTCATCTTCATCATATTCCAGCAAAGGAAAATCAAGGACCCACAGCGGTTTGAAATCTTCTGCCTTCCTGAGGCCCAGCATAGTTCCCATAAGTAATCTCAATTCACTAAGCGCTTTTACGGTTTTCAAAATATCTCCTGCAAGAAGCAATATCAGATCAGCTGGCTGCGCCTGAAACTCAGCAGTAACTTTTTTTAAATCTTCATAATCATAAAATTTATCTATTGAAGATTTTAAAGATCCATCTGCATGATACCTGATGTAGATCAATCCCTGTGCACCAACCTGGGGTTGTTTTACAAATGCGGTAAGGTCATCTATTTGCTTCCGGGAATATTCAGCGCAACCTTTTGCATTGATTCCGACTACCGCTTCGGCTTCATTAAATATTTTAAAGTCTTTTTTTTCAACCCGGTTCACTATACCATCTTTTAAATAAACAAACCTCATTTCAAAGCGCGTATCGGGCTTATCGTTCCCATACCATTTCATTGCTTCCTCATAGGTTATACGCGGAAAGGCAGGCAGCTCAATTCCTCTTACCTTTTTAAATACGTGCTTCACCATGCCCTCAAACATCTGGAGCACATCTTCACGCTCAACAAAAGCCATCTCGCAATCTATTTGTGTAAATTCAGGCTGACGATCGGCACGCAAATCTTCATCTCTAAAACAACGAACAATCTGGTAATAGCGATCAAATCCGCTGACCATCAGCAGTTGCTTAAAGGTTTGCGGAGACTGGGGTAAAGCGTAGAAATGACCCGGGTTCAGGCGGGAGGGAACTACAAAATCCCGGGCACCTTCGGGAGTTGATTTAATTAGGTGAGGAGTTTCCACATCTGCAAATCCCTCTCCGTCTAAATATTCACGGACAGCCTTTGCCACCTGGTGGCGGTGCAATAAATTTTGTTGTACCGGTTTTCTGCGCAAGTCAAGGTAGCGGTATTTCATGCGCAACTCGTCCCCGCCATCCGTTTCATCTTCAATAGTAAAAGGAGGAGTTTTTGAAACATTCAATATTTCAAAGTTTTCTGCAAAGATTTCAATATCACCTGTTGGCAAATTTGAATTGATATTCGACCGCTTATAAATGGTACCAGTAACAGAGATTACATATTCGCGGCCAAGCTCTTTCGCCCTCTCAGCGAGCTCAGCATTTTTTTCCGGGTTAAAAACCAGCTGTGTTATACCATAACGGTCGCGGAGATCAACAAAGATCATACTCCCAAAATTGCGGATACGGTGCACCCATCCGCTAAGCGTAACAGTTTTTCCTGCATCCGTAAATCGAAGTTCACCGCAGGTATTGGTTCGGTACATTACAGTAGTAGATAGGAAGCTTTATTTTGTAGTATTCTGATCCGCAAAAGTATTGTTTTGAAACAGAAAAAAATCATAGTATTAAATAACCTTCTCTTCCATAAATGCATATTGGTCCGCTATCCCCTTCATAATTAACACTTGCGCTAATATATAAGCGAACATAATAAGGAATGAACCAAGAATGAAAGGCTGTACGAACCTGTTGATTTCAGCCAGTGAATCAGACAGGAGAAAAAAAATAACACCTGCAAAAACTTGCTGAAAACTCTTATTACCTGAAACATTGAAACGACTAAATGCCATTAAAATCATTATAGTAACGATGCACTCATAAAGGATAACCGGAACCAACATATCATCCAGCTGCTTTCTAAACAAAAGAGGAAAACCAAAACCGTATGCAAAACCTATTACTACCAGCCAGGGTCTTTGCGCCAGCATCATTTTTCTATTCCTGATTTCAGTAAAAAAAGCAACAGCATAAATTATATAGGCTATTAAGAATAATACCGAACCAATAAAGAAAAAAAGAGAATCCATGGCCTGCAATGCCATGCTTATATCACCGATCCATGAAAAAAATAATGCGAACAGAATAAGATACCGGACAGGGCTAAATACATTTTTTGTTACCTGAAAAAAAGCAACCCACAAAACAGGGATCATTAAAGGCCTGGTGACCATTGCCAGCCAATCGGCAGCAAAAAAAATTGCCATCAGATTTATAAAGGCAATGATAAAATAAATACGAAGCGATGTATCAAACTTGCTTTCCATCCGGAATCAGATGCTTTTAAGAAAATTTATATACTATCCTAAAGGTCGATTAATAAACTTTTCTCACTTCCGCCTTTAGTGTATCTAGCGCCTTCTGAGTGGGTAATGCCTGCTCATTATTAATAAAGTATTCCAATACACCCCTTCCAAGGTCTTTTCCAGTTGCAGTTTCAGGCATATCAGCAGAAATACGGTTGACAATAGAAACAATTTCTTCCTTTACCTGAACAATCATCAACCAGGTGCCTGCCGAAACATAGATTTGTTGTGCAAGGTTATGCTCGAATTCAGCCCTGATATTTGAGATGAGTGCCAACTGCAAATCCCGCGCATTCATACCTGCCTTATTCACCCTCTGCAATAAATTATTAGGAGAAATCCGTTCTAAAAAAATAGTAAGGCGTTCGTATGCCTGTAACCGTACAGGTAATGAAGTTTTATAATTTTCCACACGTAGCTCTAACTGCTTGAGCTCTTTTTGTGAACCTAAAAAATTGCTTAGAATCAAATATGCCGTAAGCATAACCACCAGGGAAGGAAGAATATATTTTAAAATTTCAAGCACATCAGACCAATTCATACAAGCGAAATAATTTTAATAAGTGATAATGAAGGCAAAGATCAAAAAAACAATATTATGCTAATATTAAACGACTCAATGGAACACAATTTATACCGGCTTTGTTACTATTTTTGTATTGTAAACAGCGAGCTTTATGAATGATGTATTTTTTGAAGATAAAACAACGACCACTTTTGAATGTCCGGTATCCTTGACTGATAGTGCTGTAAATGAAATTAAACGGTTGTTGAGTGAGGAAAAAATACCCTCTGACAATGCATTGCGGATCGGGGTAAAAGGAGGTGGATGCTCTGGCATGAGTTATATATTAGGCTTTGATAAAAAGGAAGAGAATGACGAAGAATATGAAATAGAGGGAATAAAAATAATTATGAACAGATCTCATAAATTATACCTTTTTGGAATGGGCATTAATTATGAAAATGGATTAAATGCACGGGGATTTGTTTTTCAAAATCCTAATGCCACAAAAACCTGCGGTTGCGGCTCCTCTTTTTCAGCCTGAAAAAAATGAGGTTAATACCTTCTCAATGTTAATTGCTGAATTGCAAGAATTAGATCTTACCAAAAAAGTCAGATTTTATTTCTGCAAGTGCAGCTTTTATATTTTCCTGGAAACCTGTAAACAGCTTTAGAATATCGCCTGAAATTTTATCGCCCGGTTCAATTAAGTGCATAGCGTTTACAAATGCATCTGTTTCTTTGATTCCAAGCATGGCAATATTTGTTTTGATCTTATGTGTAGTGGCTTTCGCCGTTGCAATATCTTTTTGTGCCAGTGCTTTTTCAATGCTGACAATTTCCTTCGGAGTTTCCTTTAAATAAAGCTCAAGAATGGTCTTCATTGATTCTGTATCATCATGATAATAATCTATTAAGAAATCAAGATGATATTTTTTTTTCAATGATGAAGAATTTATTGAATGATCAATTTCTGCCGGAAAAAATCTACCCCTGCTCCCACATTTATAAAATAAATTCCCGGGTATGGCATCAGTATCTTATCGTTTCCGGCGTCGCCGGTAATAGGAATTTCGGCTACTAATTCACCTGTTACATTTAAGACTTGCAATTTCGAGGAACCGCTTTTAAAATTTTTCCAAAGGATATTTATTTCTCCTGCTGATGGAATAGGATATATAAAAAACTGACATTTTTCTGCCGTAAGATTATCAATTCCACTCAGCACGTCGATCTGATTTTTAAACAGGCTGTCACAGCCGTTTGAATCCACTACTGAAAGGAGCACCCAATACATTCCGGGATAAGCATATAGGTGAGAAGGATTTAAATGGCTGGTGTCGGTAGTTCCATCACCGAAGTTCCAGTATATGCTTGCAGGAATAACTGCCGGATTTAATTTAAAAATGGTCGAATCATTAGAAACACTGTAAGAAAAACTGGTCGGTGGTTTTGGATTTACTTTAATAAATGCTGAAGAATATTGATCACAGGCTTCGAGCGTAATATTATATTCTCCCGATTCATTAAAAAAGATTGCAGCATCATCAGTACCTGAAACGTATGCGCCATCCTGAAGCCAGGTAAAATCCTGAGAGCTCACCGTAGTATTTGTAAAGAAGACGTGTTCATCTTCGCACAATTCATCTGAGCTGGTTATAAATGTGATTGAATCCGGACATGGAATGGTTACCTGTGAATCAACTCTTACCAGATAGCCATCCAAATTGTAAATTCCAAATCCTTCTGTTTCTCCTGCAATCAGGTACCCATTGTCCGAAAGAGGGATGGCGTTGAATGCCACCTCATTCTTTATTCCTCCAAAATGGTTGTTCTGAAGAGTGTCACCATTCGAATCAATTTTTAATAAAAGCATTTCACTCCCTTTGCCCGGTACCTGGGTATAGCCAGCAATCACAAATCCATTATCGCTGGTCTTATTTAATGAAAATCCTAAATCGCCTTCGTGGCTTCCCGGAAATTTCATGAATGGATTCAGGCCAAGTGAATCTGTTTCAATGAAAACAATATTACTGGTATCCAAACTGTTTTCCCAGTCACCCAGCAATATCAGGTTAGATTGATTATCCTCCTTAACATCATAGCCATAGTCATTACCGTTTGCACCAAAATTTCTTGACCATTTCACATTAAGATCACTATCCGTTTCCACAAGATATATATCATAATCGGGAGTAAATGAATTGGTATAACCCGTTATTGCGTATCCGCCATCCTTCATTGGTTCCATATTTACAGCAACTTCATTCCCTGCTTCGCCAATGGAATTTTCGCGCAATATGTTTCCTGCTGAGTCAATTTCAACCAGGTAGATGTCATTTCCGCCATTACCAAAGCTTAAAGTGGAACCGCATAAAATAATTCTTCCACCGCTTATTGCAAGTGCATCGTATAGCATTTCTGTGTATATACCTCCAAAATAACGTTCCCATATTTTAACTCCATCCGTATTCGTTTTTACTACATAAAAATCATAGCTGTTGTTTAGTAAGTTATACGAATAGCCCGACATCACGTAATTATGATCTGTTGTTTCGAGCACATTTCTTCCATAATTATCAGACGAATCTCCAAATGTTTTTGTCCATAATGTTCCGCCATTCATATTGGTTTTTATGAGATAATAATCCGGCGAATTGATGGTAGAATTGCCAAAGCTTTGTGTAGTGCCGCCTGCAATAAATTGTCCTGAAGAAGTTACTGCGACAGATCGTAAGCTTTCTGCATTTATTCCGCCATATATCTTTTCAAAGGGAGCCTGACCCGTCATTTTAAGAAAGTTAAAAACAAATATTGCTGTAAGTAAAAATTTCATATGATTAAATGACTCTTACCATTTTCAACAGACATAGATAAGATTTTAATAAAAAAACAACAACTGTGTGTAAAACTGCATCAATACAGCAATCGACAAATTCACATTGAATTTGGAATATTGCAGCACAAATTATTATCAGAAATACGAATAAATAAAATTAACTAAAAGGTGAATAAAAAATATATCAGAAACTTGTGACTGAAAAACTATCTTCTTTCTGCACTAATTAATACCAAATTCAAAAAAATTATCGGCTTTATAATTCTGCACTATTTTAGTATTTCATTTAAATAGATAACAATGGAATTCCGTACTGAGAAGGATACTATGGGAATGGTACAGGTTCCGGCTGATAAATTCTGGGGCGCACAAACTCAGAGATCAATCCGGAATTTTAAGATTGCAGAAGACATTAACCGGATGCCGAAAGAAATTATCCGTGCATTTGCCCTTTTAAAAAAGGCTGCTGCACTTACCAACTTTGACTTAGAAATTTTATCAAATGAAAAATGCACTCTGATCTGCAGGGTATGTGATGAAATAATAGAAGGAAAACTGGATGATCAGTTTCCGCTTGTAGTTTGGCAGACGGGCAGCGGAACCCAGTCAAATATGAATATAAATGAAGTAATAGCTAACCGGGCACATGTGCTTAATGGAGGAAATCTGACCGATGAAAAAAAAGTACTTTCTGCAAATGATGATGTAAATAAATCTCAGTCTTCTAATGATACATTCCCGACCGCAATGCACATTGCAGCATATAAAATTCTGACAGAAACCACGCTACCGGGAATACAAAAGCTTCGGGATACACTTTACGTAAAATCCGTGGAATTTATGCATGTGGTAAAAATCGGAAGAACCCATTTTATGGATGCAACCCCGCTTACATTGGGGCAGGAATTATCCGGTTATGTATCTCAGCTTGATCATGGAATGCGGGCGATCAGGAATGCCCTGCCTCATCTTTCTGAGCTTGCATTAGGCGGAACTGCAGTAGGCACAGGGCTGAATGCACCTAAGGGCTATGCAGAAAAAGTAGCAAATAAAATAGCCGGCCTCACTACCCTTCCTTTTATTACTGCTGAAAATAAATTTGAATCCCTCGCTGCACACGATGCCATTGTGGAAGCGCACGGCGCCTTAAAAACGGTTGCAGTCAGCCTGATGAAGATTGCTAATGATATCCGGATGCTTTCCTCTGGTCCGCGGGCTGGAATAGGCGAAATGCGGATTCCGGATAATGAGCCCGGATCTTCTATAATGCCGGGTAAAGTGAATCCGACTCAGTGCGAGGCCATGACTATGGTTGCGGCGCAGGTGCTCGGTAATGATGTAGCGATAAATATTGGCGGCGCAACAGGCCACTTTGAGCTGAACGTCTTCAAGCCCATGATGATCTATAACTTCCTTCATTCAGCAAGGCTCATCGGCGATGCATGCATTTCTTTTAATGATAACTGCGCAGTTGGAATAGAACCACTGAATGAAAATATTAAAAAGCACGTCAGCAATTCACTGATGCTGGTAACTGCTTTAAACACTAAAATCGGTTACTATAAAGCAGCTGAAATAGCACAGAAAGCACATCGTGAAAATAAAACGCTCAGGGAAACTGCAGTGGAATTGGGCTATGTAACACCGGAGCAATTTGATGAATGGGTGAAGCCGGAAGAGATGGTGTAGAAGGTTGTTGTTCTCAATTTTAAGCTGGAATAATATCTATAAAGCCAATGTGCTATTTGAACATTACTATTTTTTTCACTCCTAATAATTTCCCATTTAGCCAAAGTTCACAGAAGAGTATATTATCAAAAAGAGTTCCGCTTCAATCTGGAGGGATGTTCCGCTTTCAATTTTATCACTAAGCAGTGTTTGTCCTATTGTATTCATAATCTTTAATTGAGCAGAAGAAAAATCAGGTGATGAAAAGTCAATAGATAAAAAGGTTGAAGCTGGGTTGGGCGAAATCGTAAATATAAAATTGCGTGGACTTGGATATTCAACAGTAAGCAGTATAGAATCGCAGGAGGTTAAGCTAAACGGAGAAGAAGCTAATGTTTCGTAAAGCAGCTCATCGTTTTTTCTAAAACAGGTAAGCCCGGAACTGCATTCAAAATAAATTTCATACGGAGAAAGTAATCCCTCTAAAGAGCCAATTCCCTCAATCCAATTTATGAAAGTGTTAGTAAATGAAATGCGGTTACGCCATTCACCATTCAAAATCTGGACAGAATCAATATTAGTTACTACAGGTGATTCGTTTAACCACTGGAGCGTATCACCTATTTTTATATTAAAATCATATAAGAGCGTATCATGGTTTAATGGAAGGTTTATTGGACAATTATCTAAGGGATAAGTAAATAAACGCAACCAAACCTTTTTCATCGAATCTTCACGAAGTGCTCCTATAAGTACGGTGATGGGATGAGCATAATTATAACCGTAGTTCAATGGCGGGTTATCCGATGTATAGGAATAATAATAGAGATCTTGAAATTTTAATTGCTGGTAGAGTACATGTTGAATCAGGGTATCACCGTCTAAAAAGAATTTACCACCATGGCACTCGCATGAGTAGAAACCGCCAGTATAATAACAATCTCTGACTTCTCTGTTCCATATTGCGCCACTATCTACCAGTGGATAATATCGCTGACCTTTAGCACAAAAGGTCAACATAAGAAAAACAATAGCGCAATAAAAAGGTTTCATAGAAGTGAAGGCTGCATAATATAAAAATATATTTTTTTAATCTCACTTTAATTTGAGTGTAAGTCATTTTTTTGTCATCTCTTTATTCCCAAACCGCGTTTTAAAAAAAGCATATCCCGCAGGAATAAATGATATTAGAATAATTCCAATCACTACCGTTTCAAAGTGATCTTTTACAAACGTGATGTTTCCAAAAAAATACCCCGCTGCAAGAAAACATACTACCCATAGAAATCCACCAATAAAATTGTAGATAATAAACGTATTAATTTTCATTTGTCCTACCCCCGCTATAAACGGGGCAAAAGTTCGAAGTATGGGAGCAAACCGCGTATAGATAATAGTCATCGATCCATATTTTGCAAAAAAGTTTTTTGTACGGTCAAGATAGCTTCTCCGGATCAGCCGTAAATCTTTTTCATACACCTTTGGACCTATCGATTTGCCGATGAAGTAGTTCAGCATATTACCGGTAAATGCGGCTATGATGAGCAGCACAGCCAGCAGCATAATATTTAATCCGCTATTATCTAATGCAGCAATAGCTCCCGCTGCAAATAACATAGAATCACCGGGAAGAAATGGAGTTACCACGAAGCCCGTTTCGCAAAAAATAATGGCGAATAAAATGAAATAGGTGAGCGTGCCATATTGAGAAATAAGCTGGGTAAGGTGCTTATCAATATGAAGAATGAAGTCAAGTAAAGAATGAATAAGATCCATAGTAAAAGTTGCGCGCAAAGGTATTTAAATAATGATCGGCTGGACAGTCATGAACAACGCTAGTACTTATTGTCTATAGATGCATCCATCACACGAGGCTTCATGACTTGCATTATTTTGGCTTACAATTCGTTCGATAAAAAATTTCTGATGGTTTCCCGCATTACCTCTTATGAAGAATACAAAAAAACCTATGTGCTTAGTATTAATAACCCCGATTTGTTTTGGGCTGAAGTCGCAGAAGGATTTCATTGGAAAGAAAAATGGCAACGTGTAAAATCCGGAGACTTTGATCAGGTTAACTTTAAGTGGTTTGAAAAAGGAAAGTTAAATTTTTCAGAAAATTGTCTTGACGCACATATTAAGACATCCGGCAATAAACCGGCTATCATTTGGGAACCAAATAATCCGAAAGAAACAGATCGCATCTTAACTTACCTTGAATTGCACCGGGAAGTATGCCGGTTCGCGAATGTATTGCAGCAGCTGGGAATTCTTAAAGGTGATACGATATGCCTTTACATGCCCATGATTCCGGAGCTTGCCATTTCAATGCTTGCCTGTACACGGATAGGAGCCATTCATTCCGTTGTTTTTGGAGGATTTTCTTCTCAATCTTTATCCGGTAGAATCAGGGATGCAGGATGCAAATTACTGGTAACTGCTGATGGGTTTTACCGCGGCGATAAACCTGTTTATTTAAAACGAATAGCTGATGAAGCCCTGCAGGAATGTCCTTCCGTGCGGAATGTTATTATTTACAGAAGATCTCAATTTGATATAGAAGTAGTGGCAGGCCGTGATCTGTTCTGGGAACAACTTATGGCGAATGCGGAGAGCGGGCATGCAGCAGAGATTATGGACGCCGAAGACCCTTTGTTTATTCTTTATACTTCAGGATCAACCGGGCAGCCTAAAGGGCTGGTTCATACAACCGCCGGGTATATGGTATATGCTGGCTATACTTTTCTAAATGTTTTTCAATACCACGAGCACGACATATTCTGGTGTACTGCAGATATTGGCTGGATTACCGGCCACAGCTACGCAGTATATGGCCCGCTGCTCAATGGTGCCACTACCCTGATGTATGAAGGAGTTCCCTCTTATCCTGATTGGGATCGCTGGTGGCAAATAATTGATAAATACAAGGTCAATATTTTATACACAGCGCCAACTGCAATACGCGCTTTTGAGGCGAAGGGAACAGATCACCTGCGTGACTCCAGCTTAAAATCATTACGGGTTTTAGGCACTGTGGGTGAGCCTATTAATGAGGAAGCATGGCAATGGTATTTTACTAATGTAGGAAAACAAAGATGCCCTGTAGTGGATACCTGGTGGCAAACGGAAACAGGAGGCATCCTCATTACATCGCTGGCAGGCATTACTCCCTCAAAGCCATCGTTTGCTACCTTACCTTTTCCGGGAATTGAGCCTGTAGTCGTGGATGTGCATGGAAATATATTAGATGCACAGAAAGCAGAAGGAAATTTATGCATCAGGAATTCGTGGCCGGGCCAGGCACGCACGATTTATAACGACCATGATCGCTTTATGAAAACTTATTTTAAAGTTTATCCGGGATTGTACTTCACGGGAGATGGTTGCCGTAGAGACGAGGAAGGTATGTACCGGATCACAGGGCGCGTGGATGATGTAATAAAAGTTTCAGGACATCGGATCGGGACGGCGGAAATAGAAAGTGCCATCAATCAGCATCCGGATATAGCAGAGAGTGCTGTAGTACCGGTTCCTCATGATATTAAAGGGCAGTCCATTATTGCTTTTGTGATTTGCAGGAATACGATTAAGGATGAAAAAAAAATTGAGCAGGAAGTTGTAGAACTAATTTCAGGTACCATTGGTCCTATAGCAAAACCAGATAGGGTTTTCATAGTAAGTGGGCTTCCCAAAACCCGGAGCGGAAAGATCATGCGCCGTATCTTACGCAAAATAGCCGAACACCATTATGAGCAGGTAGGTGACATTTCCACCCTGCTGAATCCGGAAATTGTAGAAGAAATTACAGCCAAGGTAGAACGTGGAGAATAGGCTTACCTAAAATAAACATGCAGGGTCTGCAAAATAAGTGATATGCTTTACCTGATACTATAAAGTCTTTTATCAGCATCACATAACAAATGTTCCTGATTTCATTTGTGAGCCAGTTATTCTATCTTTGTCGCTCTTATTAATTCGATTTATACAATGAAATTATTCAGGTCATTACCTGCCTTCTCTCTTAAAGCACTTCTTTTCTTTTCAGTGGTTTGTTTTTTTACTTTATCATTCAGTGGTTGCTTTGAATACCCGGAAGGTCCCGCCTTTACTTTAACTCCGCGTGATATGCGGCTGGAAGGAAACTGGGGTATAAAGGATGTAAAGGATGCAAACGGAAACAGTATCATTAATACCTTTATGACGGATACCCTTTCTGTAAATGTAGACAGCCTGATCGTGACAGATACAATCAATAACCTCGACTCTACTGTTTACGATACTACAATAAACATTTCCAACTTTTATATTTATAAGTATCAAACAATGACTGCAAGTATTAACCGTACCGGATCAAATACGGTTTCAATTTTTACAAATGGTATCCCCTGGACAGATGCAACCTGGACCTTAACGGTAAAAAATGATTTCTGGGCCTTGATATTTACACGCCTCGAAGGAAAAAATACCCTCACACAACGGTTCTATACTATAAGGAAGCTTACCCAGGATGAATTTATTTACCGGGATGAAAATAGTTTCGAATTCGACTGGGAAAAATTATAAATTTAGTACCGTAATTATTGCGGTACGTTTGTATAAGAACTGGTATTTTTTTTCCTGTCAGATAATCTCCCGTAGTACCATGCCAGCCAAATTCCTGTAAGCAGATAACCAATTACCTGGTCTATAATTTCGCCTTTCAGATAATGCATAGGAAGGCCTACCCAGTTGTATTCGAGCATGATCTCCGAAAAAATGACAAACAGGACAAATAACATTACAAACCAAAGTCGTTGCCGGAAATTGATAAGCTTGTCACGGGCTGTGGCCAAAGCAATACAAAGAATCAGTACTGATATCAGGTTGTAAATAAAGCTCATGATATAAGTGCTGGTATTTTCTTCCATTGCCGGATAATAATTTACTAAAGCACCCGGTTTACCCATCATCTCTTTCATTCTCGTCATTTTCTCTTCATTACTTGCATCAGGGGGCATATAAGGAAGAAAATAAAGACCCTTTTTAAGGTTAGCAGACTTCAATGTTTTCAATATGCTGTCTTCAGCAGTTGTGTATTTATAATCCGAATTATGGATGGGCAATACGGTGTGGGCCAATGCTAAATAAACATAAAGGATTACAGATCCAACAATGGAGGCAATGGCGAGTGTTTTCATAAAAGTAATTTGTTGCGAACAAATATAACGAATGAAGGGAAGTGTTGATCTGATATTAAAAGTGGAAAAGATTAATTACTATCATGAAACCATCACCGTGTTACCGCGAAATCACTATGATATTCTGTAATGGGAAAATTTCTGTCACAATACACTTTAATACCACAATCGGCGATATTCCTTCAACTGCGCAAAGATTCATGCATTTCCTGCTTCCCAAACACATTCTCCATCTTCTTTAAAACCTGCTTCAGGTTGATGCCTTTTGCAAGCACACCGCTGAAAATATCACCTTGCTCCTTTACGCGTTCTACCGCATTAAAAATGGTGAAGTGCTTCATCTTTAACCCTTTCTTTACTTCATCCCAGTGCAATGGCATGCTCACCGTAGCGCCGGGTTTTGGACGTAAAGAATAAGGTGCAGCCAGCGTCGCCTGCGGACGGTTCTGTAAAAAGTCAAGATACATATTGCCTTTCCTGTTCTCTATGATGCGCTCGATGGTAGTGAATTTGGGGATCTGACCGTGAACAATCTTCACCAGCACACGTCCAAACTCCTTGCTTTGCTCATAAGTATATTTGGCGCCTAACGGTATGTAAATATGGATGCCGGTAGCGCCGGATGTTTTACAATAGGCCGGAACTTCAATCGCATCAAGCACTTCCTTTGTGGTTTGCGCAGCTTTAATTACCTGTTCAAAAGTAGTGGTGTCGCTCGGATCCAGGTCGATGATGCACCAATCCGGGTTATTAGGTTTTTGAACGCGACTGCTCCAGGGATGCATTTCGAGCCCTCCAATAGATGCAATCAGCAGGAGACTGGCTTCATCGGTGCATACCAAAAAATTACGGTTGCCTCCCGCTTCGCTGCTGTAGGGAAATTGCTGAATCCATTCTGGCACTTTACCGGTTACATCCTTCTGGTAGAAACTTTCACCTTCTATACCATTCGGGTAGCGGATAAGTGTTTGAGGCCTGTCTTTCATATACGGCAGCATATACGGTGCAACCTGGTAATAATAATTGATGACATCCCGCTTGGTAACTGCCTTGCTTCCTTTTACTTCAGGATAATAAATCTTGCTAAGGTTGTTAAACTTCAGATCGTGACCGTCAATGTTTCTTGTCTGCATCTCATCTTTTGGATTGAGAAGGGTCTTGCGCTCTTTTTTTCCTGCTGCGGTAAAGAGTTTTTTGTTAAGCGGATCCTTATTTTGTTCTATCATATTCGAAGTATGTATTTCTTTTTCCCTCACCACTTCTAAAGCTTTTTTATCTTCCCTCAATCCCTTAAAGGATGGATGACGTATTGAACCATCTTTAGTCAGTTCCTGGAAGGTGATCTCCGCTACCAATTCCGGGTTAACCCAGGTTACCTCTGCTTTTGGCGGATCAGGCCTGAAACGGGAAGGCTTGTTATAGTTGGGGACAACCTTAAATGGGCACTGAGAAGTTTCGAGTGGCTTTAATTTTTGAAGGATTTCCGTTTGCATTTTATTTGTGAAGCCTGTCCCGACGGGTCCTATAAATTGAAATTCACCGTTTTCGTACAAGCCCAGCAGTAAGGCACTGAATTGCCTGGATGTATTTTCATTTCTCGTATAGCCTGCAATAACCGCTTCCTGGTGTTTTTCTGTTTTAATCTTCAGCCATTCTTTTGAACGTAAGTCAGGGGTATAAAGGCTATCTGATCTTTTTGCGATCATTCCCTCCAGCTCCATTTTTTTAGCCACTTCAAAAAATTCTTTAGCACCGGCATCAAAAGTTTCACTGATCCGGATGCCCGGCAAGTCAGGAGCAATAAATTTCAGCATTTCACGGCGGTCCATCAGGGATAATTGCATCAGGTCCATGCCATCGAGCCATAAGACATCGAATAGATAATACACCAGCTCACCATCTGCTTCGCTTCGCCAGCCTTGCAAATCGCTGAAATCAGCTATTCCTTTTTGGTTCACTACGATTATTTCCCCATCCACCACTGCATTTATTTTCCATTGCTGTAAAGCGCTATGAAGAGAATAGAATTTTTGGTTGAACGATTTATTATTCCTTGACCGGATCTCAACAGTTCCGTCGTTTATATAACCCAAAGCCCTGTAGCCATCCCACTTTACTTCATAAAGCCAGCCTGGTTCGTCGAAGGGCTCATCCACGAGGGTAGCAAGCATTGGTTTAATATCCGAAGGGAAAGGCGATGGCTTGCCTTTTTTAAGATAACCAGCAAGATCATCGCGGGAAGAAATAAAAGTCTCGGTTTTTTTTGGCTGGGGCATATGGAAAAATTAATACTAAACCATATTCTATCCGAAAATGCATTTTCAGAATTTCCGGAAATATAATATTACATTGATGCAACTGGAGTCATTGTTTTCGATTGCTTGAGGTTTTGCAGAAAATAAAAAAGAAAATGAATTATTTCTCTATGAATAATATACATTATTGAATATCCCTTACGTTCATCTCAATCCTCTTTTGTCCGTTCCATTCACTTTCCTCAATGGTATAACAGATATCGAATGGCTTTCCTCCTTTCACTTTTTCAATCTTTTTACCAAGGCCAAAGCCCATTCCCCCAAACGACCGGGAATTGTCTTTTTTCACAGAAAATTTTAAATGATCTCCACCAACTACTTTTGACCAGCCTGAATCGGTAACCTGGTAGGTTACAAAAACAGGCTTCATATTGTGCGGCCCAAACGGAGCGAACTGCCTGATGATGTTATACAGCTTAGGTGTGATATCGTTGATGTGAAGCTCGGCATTGATCTCTATTTCCGGAGTAAGAAACCGTTCTTCGATGGTAGCAGCTACCACTTCTTCGAAGCGCTGAATGAAGGCATCAACATTTTCCTTTCGTAACGTTAACCCGGCTGCAAACATATGCCCGCCAAACTGCTCCAGAAGGTCACGGCAAGAATAGATTGCCTTATAGATATCATATCCCGGAACTGACCGGGCAGAGCCTGTTGCCATTCCATTTGACTCCGTTAAAATAATGGTTGGACGGTACCAGGTTTCGATCAATCGGGAAGCCACAATTCCGATAACGCCCTTATGCCAGTGAGGCTGAAAAAGCACCGTGGTTCTTTTTTTCTGATGGACCGGATCGTCTTCTAATATATGCAATGCCTCCTGAGTAATGCTTAAATCGTGCTCGCGGCGATCGAGGTTATGCCTGTTTAATATTTGGGCATTTCCTGCTGCAAGATTGACTGTTTGAGAAAGCAGCAGCTGAACTGCATTGCGGGCATCGTCCATCCTTCCTGCGGCATTGATACGTGGCCCTATCATAAATACCAGGTCAGAGATGGTCATCTCCTTTTTTAATGCATTTAATTCCATCAGGGCACGGAGTCCGGCGCAAGGCTCCCGGTTCATTCGTTCAAGTCCATAAAAAGCAAGCACCCGATTTTCACCCGTTATGGGAACAATATCGGATGCAATGCTCACTACTGCAAAGTCAAGATACCGTACAATACGATCAAAAGAAATATTATTTTTTTGAGCGAAAGCAGAGATAAGTTTAAAGCCGATTCCACAACCGCTTAATTCTTTAAACGGATAGCTACAATCCTCTCTTTTAGGATCAAGAACTGCCACGGCATCAGGGATTTTTTCACCGGGCGTGTGATGATCGCAGATGATAAAATCTACATTTTTTTTATTGGCGTAATCAATTTTGTCATTTGCCTTAATGCCACAGTCGAGGGCTATTACGAGTGAAAATCCGTTTTCTTCTGCCCAGTCTATTGCTTTAAAGGAGATTCCGTATCCTTCGGTGTACCGGTTAGGAACATAATAATCTACACCGGCGCCTAATTCGCAGAAAAAAGAATAAACCAGTGCAACAGCCGTAGTGCCGTCCACATCGTAATCCCCGTATATGAGAATCTTTTCTTTGGATAAGATAGCTTTTTCTATTCTGCTGATGGCAATATCCATGTCTTTCATCAGAAAGGAATCGTGCAGATGGTTGTATTCAGGACGGAAGAAATTTTTCGCACTGTTAAAATCAACCACTCCCCGCTGTACTAGTAAATGAAGCAGTGCAGGATGGATTTTCAGCTCTGATTGAAGCCGGGTGACCATTTCAGGATCCGTTTCCTTTCTAACCCATTTTTTTTGCATACTTACCACCGGGACGTTTTATGATGCTTTCCTGATCATAGAAAATAGAGGAACAGTATAACCTCCTCAAATTAGTTATTATCGCCTTCATTTAAAAACAAAATTAAGCTTGCTCCGCTGTACCCATTTCGGTCTTTGAAGATTTCAATAACTCTTTTTCCCATTCCCATGCCGATTTCATCATCTCTTCCAGCGATCTGCGGGGTTTCCAGTGCAGCAAATTTTCCGCTTTCGTATTTTCAGAATATACGGCGATGGCATCTCCCGTTCGCCGGGGGCCAACATGGTAATTTAACTTTTCGCCTGTTGCCTGTTCAAAAGCAGTGATCATTTCCAATACACTTACTCCATTACCTGTTCCAAGGTTAATTATCTCTGGTTCCGGCGAGATGTTTTTTTTCAACATCAAATATTGCAATGCCTGTGTGTGCGCTTCTGCCACGTCCATTACATGTATGTAATCACGGATGCAGGAGCCATCGCGCGTAGGGTAATCGATGCCATGCACTATAAATTTCTTCTGAAAACCTATGGCAGTGCGTGTGATGGCAGGCACCAGGTTCATTGGTTTTTCATCAAAGGGCTCGCCAAGCAAGGCAGATTCATGTGAGCCTGCAGGATTAAAATACCGGAGAATAAGCGCATTAAAAGGACTGGCATTAACTGCGTCTGCAATAATATGCTCACCGAAAAATTTAGTCCGGCCGTAGGGAGATTCCTGCTTTGTAACGGGTGTATCCTCCTGAACGGGGAGCTTCTCCACATTTCCGTATGCAGAGCTGGAGGAGGAAAACAGGAAGTTCGCAATTTGAAATTCCTGTACGCACTGCAGCAAGTTAATCAGCGAGACCAGGTTATTACGATAATATAAAAGGGGGTTGGCCACTGATTCCCCAACCATTTTATAGGCCGCAAAATCAATGATGCCATCTATACCAGAATGTTTGATAAAAATAGCCCTTGTGGCTGCTTCATCGCAAAGTTCCACTTCTTCATTAATGAAATCCTTACCGGTTATTTGTTTTATTCTTTCTGGTACATAACGTTTACCCCTGGAAAAGTTATCGAGGGAAACTACTTCGTATCCTTTAAGGAGCAGATCTACTATGGTGTGGCTGCCGATGTAGCCACATCCGCCGGTAACGAGTATTTTCATTTATAGCCTGCAAAAATAGAGGTAAATGGCAACTCTTTTATAAACCGGGACAGTCATTGATTTTTCACCAATACCACTTTTTTCTTTTCATCGCGATAAAGAAGTGGGTCTATGGGAACCTATTTAAAATCTTCCGGATTCAATAGTCCTTCTTAAGCCTTCTTCAAGGCTGATCAAATCATGGGGTAGCAATTTTTTCATCCGACTGATGTCGGGCCGGCGGCGGTTCATATCGCCTTCTTTTAATGGTGGAAGGAATACAATTTTAGACTGCGACCCTGTAATTTTTATTATAAGGCGGGCAAGGTCAAGAACAGATATCTCAGCATCGCTGCCGATATTCACCACATTATTTTTAAACAGTGATGCCTTAAATTCATTTACCGTGGCGGTTATGTTATCTTCTATAAAGCAAAAGGTGCGTGTTTGCATGCCATCGCCAAAGATGGTGACGTCCCTATTTTGAATGGCGGCCCGAAGGAATTTAGAGATCACAAAATCCTGGGACTGGTTAGGCCCGTATGTATTGAAAAAACGGAAGATGGTGTAGTTAAGGCCATACTCCTGGTAGTACGACTTTAAGAAAGATTCACCTACATTTTTTACTACCGCATACGGCAACCGGGAATTGAGCGGTGTGGTTTCTTCATCCTGCGGATAATGGACGGATTCACCATAAACCTCTGATGAAGAAGAATAGTACACACACTTCACACCGGTGTTTTTTGAGAGGTCCAATATATTGCGGATGCCTTTTATATCATTAAGCACCATTACAGGATTATTTAAGGTGCGTTGCACACCTACCATGGCAGCATAGTGAAAAACGTAGTCAAACTGGTACGAAACCATTACCGAGGAGATGTCAGCAAACTTGTTTACATCACTTTTAATGAAATGCCAGTTAGCAAATTTTTGGGAAGGAAGCTTTTCTAACGATCCGGTAACCATATTATCGACTATTACCACATAGTTCCCCTGATCTTCGCTAAGCTTTGAAGCAAGGCAGCTGGCAATAAATCCGGCACCTCCTGTAATTAAAATTTTAGGCATTAATGAAGTTGGCAGTGAAAGTTTGAAAGTTTAGATTAAAGCTTAAAGGTTGAATAAAATTGATAAGCATTGAATATTAGCCATATCAATAATGCTATTTCAATAAGTCTATTAAATAATTGCCATAACCACTTTTCAGGAGTGGTTCAGCAAGTTTTTTTAATTGCTTCTCATCGATAAACCGTTTCCTGAATGCCACCTCTTCTATGCAGCCGATCTTTAAGCCCTGCCGGTTTTCCACTACCTGAACGAATTGCGAAGCAGCCATCAGTGAGTCGAATGTGCCGGTATCCAGCCAGGCAGTTCCGCGGTCGAGAATGACTACCTTTAATTTTCCTCTTTTCAGGTATTCGCGGTTCACATCAGTGATTTCATATTCGCCCCGTGGGCTTAGTTCCAGGTGCTGCGCTATTTCAATTACCGTGTTATCATAAAAATAAAGTCCCGGCACAGCATAATTGGATTTGGGATGTTCGGGTTTTTCTTCGATAGAAACGGCATGGTTCAATTCGTCGAACTCCACCACTCCATAGCGTTGCGGATCGCTTACATGATAGGCGAAGATGATTCCTCCGGTTGGGTCGGTATTGTTTTCCAGTAGGTTCCCTAATCCGGAGCCATAAAAGATATTGTCGCCAAGGATGAGCGCTACTTTTTCATTTTTTATAAAAGAGGCACCAATCACAAATGCCTGCGCAAGCCCATTTGGCTCGTTTTGTATGGCATACTGAAAATTGCAGCCGAACTGCTGTCCATCACCCAGCAGGCGCTGAAAGCCCGCCATATCCTGCGGAGTGGAAATAATAAGCACTTCCCTGATGCCGGCCATCATGAGCACGGAAAGCGGGTAATAGATCATGGGCTTATCGTAAACAGGGGTAATCTGCTTACTGATTGCATAGGTAATAGGATACAATCGTGTACCCGAGCCTCCGGCAAGAATAATTCCCTTCATGATTCAATTAAGCTATCGGTGTTTAATCTTAAAGGCCGAAAATAGGAAAAGTAAAACAGCTCACTCAACACGCTTTAAATCAAAATTCAAGAACTCTGACAAAGCAATGACTATGTTCTACACCTGATTAATTTAATTAGCATTCAAATGCTTTTTCTTTGCCTGGAAAATTGACTTGTTTATGCAGCCCGTATACTTCCTTCCGCTTATCACCTTTACGCTTTCCATCATTTTTTCAATCCAGCTTTATTTCCATTATCATGCAAATAAAACCAAGACCTATCTGCTGTGGTGGATGATTGGCGTACTTACCTACGGCGCCGGTACCTTCACCGAAAGCTTTAATACGCTATTCGGCTGGCATGAACTGAACTTCCGTTTCTGGTACGTAACAGGAGCGCTTTTAGGGGGTGCGCCGCTTGCCCAGGGAACTGTTTATTTATTATTAAAGAGAAGAACAGCCAATCTTCTTACTGCCCTATTCCTGGTTGTATTTATAGTTGCAGCAATCAGTGTATTCTTATCTCCGATTTATCTGAATAAGGTAAACCCTTTAAAAATGTCAGGCGACGTTTTTGTATGGCAGTGGGTACGCGCCTTTTCTCCTTTCATAAACATTTATGCATTGGTGTTTTTAATGGGCGGAGCTATTTATTCGGCTGCGAGTTATTTTGGAAAGAAAGGTTCACAGAAAAGGTTTTGGGGAAATGTACTGATTGCCATTGGGGCCTTGTTGCCGGGCATTGGCGGTACGAGCACGAGGTTCGGTCATGTGGAAGTACTGTACATCACTGAACTGATCGGACTCATTTTAATTTTCATCGCTTACGTGATTATGCAGAGCGACCGGACTGCTTCAGTACATGCGGCACAGCAAATGGCAGGAGCATAAGCTTTAGTCAAATCTTATACAACCGATTGCTATTGTAAATGCTACTGAATAATTGACAGGCCAAATACTATAACTTCACCACTTTCATAGTTCGAACGGAACCATCTCCGAGCATTACCCTCACCAAATAAATTCCCGGTTGGTAGCTTTCTCCAAAAGAAGCATCCATTGTTATATTATTTAACAATTCTAATTGTTTTCCCGAAAGATCATAGACGATTATATTCTTTATTTCCTGAGAAGAATAAAGCCGGAAGCTTCCTGCTGATGGATTTGGTGCAATACTTATAAATCTGCTGTTGGAGATTATCTCTTTCTTTTCAACAGCACTTGTATTTTCTTTACCATTCAATTCATCCATCTGTGTACCTGTTAATTTAAAGAGCCAAACATCATCATCTCCTTTATTTGCTGTTACATCTCCGTCTGATGATTGTGACCAGGCAGCAATTACAAGACTTCCATCCGCTTTTTGCAGCGAAGCAGGTTCTCTGTCATTCGTCGAACCACCTAAGGAAAGCTGGCCTTGTAGTTTTCCGCGTTCATCGATCTTCAGCAGCCAAACATCCTGACCGCCATGGTTGCCTTGTACCTCGCCATCGTCCCCCTCATTGGTTGCACCTACGATATACCCTCCGTCTTTGGAGAGAATGATATGTGAAGCTTGTTCGTCATTAACGCCTCCATATGTTTTTTGCCATTGCAGGTTGCCCATGCTGTCTAATTTGGTGACCCACACATCCTGGTATCCATGATTGATACGCACATCTCCTGTGCTACTGTACGTGTAGCCGGCTGCTATGCAACCGCCATCGGGTGTCAATTGTAAATCTGAAGGACTCTCATCATTATTACCGCCCAGACAATTTTGCCACAGAATGTTTCCCTGACGATCTAACTTAAACACCCAAAAATCAAATCCATCAACATAGTGGATGTTATCATAATGGTGGCCTACTACATCCCCATCATGCGACTGAGCAGAAGCTGCAACGATGTAACTGCCTTCAGGAGTTTGCTTAATGGAATACCCTATTTCAAAATGACTTCCGCCGAAACACTTTTGCCATTCCAAGTTTCCAACACTATCTATTTTTATGATCCAGCAATCTTCCTGCCCATGATTACCTGATACATCCCCATCGTTTGAATCCGTCTCGCCTACCATTATGTAACCACCATCTTCGGTAGATGCAATACTTAAAGCAGTTTCATCACCACTTCCACCGTAAGTTTTTTCCCATTGTAAAATACCATTTGCATCTATTTTAATGAGCCATGCATCTGAACTTCCATGATTAACTAAGATATCTCCATCTGTGGAGGAAGTGCTTCCTGCAATAATATATCCCCCATCTTTTGTTTGGAACCCACAGTTAGCAATATCATAACCCGAGCCTCCAAATGTTTGCGACCACTGCATCATACCTAATGAATCTGTTTTAATTATAAAATAATCTGTTATACCCTTAAAATCAAAAATATTACCATCCGAAGATTGAGTAAAACCTGTTATGAAATATCCTTTATCGAAGGTTTTAAAAATTGAATTGGGTACATCGCCTAAGGTTCCTCCATAGTTATGCTGCCATTCTATTAAATGTGATTGAGCCAAAGATTCAGAAAGATGAAGCATAGCCATTAAAAAAAGTATAAAAAAAATGGTTTTCATTTTATCTTTTTGTTTGATTTTTGAAATTATTTGCCTGTTTTAACAATCTTGTTAAACCTAATATTACCAGTAGAATCAAATAATGAGATTAAGTAAATACCAGGTTGGTATCTTTCGCCAAATGAGGTTTGATATGATGCAAGCGTAAATGACTCGATCAAATGACCTGTCAGGTCAAATACATTTATCGCATATCCCAGCGAATTAGTTTCAAGATAAAATGAATTCTGAGTTGGGTTTGGATAAATAACAATTGATTCAGTATTCTCATTTGACAAGCGTTGGGAAGCGCAAATGGTGGGTACTGGCGAAGACTTTTGATAACTGTAGGTAGTATTAGTTGAAGGATTAGTGTAAGCAGAATAGTAAAAACCATTAGGCTTTGTTAATGTAATTGTAATCTTATGGTCCGTTGCATTATTTAAAAATGGAAATTGGGTTTTGAGGTTTACTCCAGTAATATAAAAAGTTCCTGTTTCACCGGGAAGTATATATGGTCCTGAACTATTACTACTTTTTTCAAAGTTTACAGTTTGCGCAACTGATGAAGCAACAATATTTGAAGTACCATTCTGTTGTATTTCTACGACATAATCGAAAGTTTTTAAAACTGCAGATACATTATCGTTTTGTACATTAAAACGGAAATCGGCAATATTTGTATTATTATTTGTGGTGCAATTATCAAATTTAATGCTACTGCTTGGCACCGAAAAATCCATAATAGTATCATAGTCTGAAACAACAGCATCTTTATCGCAAATGATATTGTGAAAAAACAACGCCGATTGCGTATAAATGAAAGGCCATTTGTTTCCATCCACCGTTTCGAAGGAATGGGTTCCGCCGGGTACACCGTAATATTGAACTTTAAAGTCGGTGCTGTTTTGAATATTATAGTCTATAATCTTGTCATAGATTTTTTTAGGTCCCCATAAGAAGCCATTATACAATACATGATGATGGCAAGTTCCGTTATTACAATTATCGCATATAGTAGAAAGGCAAAAATCATAAACCTTATTATTTTCCGTACCGCAATTAGCACCAGTCTCTATTACGTAATTGCTTTCAAAATTATCTCTTGCGGGAACAGTAGCATCACTCAACCCATCGAACTCAATTATCGGGATGTGATCACCTCCATTGAATACATAGAGAGGCAATACGTCAGGATCCTGTGTATCTACAGGTGGTGCATAGTTGCCACCGTACTCCGGAACGCCTCCCTTTATATTAAAAATACCCTTGATGGCATCTATTGCTGCCTTTGTATTTTGAGTAGTGCTGAAATATAAAGTTACCGCATCATCTCCATTGGTGCTTTCTGCAAGATCTATTTTGAACGGCACGTCTACACTATTGCCATTGCAGGTAATGGATTTAGTAGAGTGAAGTGATGTTGCCAGGCTTTTGTCCTCTAATTCATTATTAGAGTTCAAGGCATCATTAATATCGCATTCATCATAGTAAGCCGTAGTTACTGCTGTTACCGCTCCGGCGCTGCTGCCACCTATAAAAATGCGGGTCATATCCAGAAAAGGCATGTCTAAAACATAACCCTTGCCATTAGCATTGTAATTTCCTTTTGATATGGCTTTCAAGGCGCGCAGCGCCAATCGGGCATCCTGCACAGCTCTTACAAGAAGGTAATTGTTGTTTGCATCATCGCACTGAGGATGCGTCTTATCGGTTCTGTACTTAATAGTTGCTACAATAAAGCCGCGTGCAGCAAGTGAATCGCAGGTCTGTTCATTCTCACCATCTTTTTTTGCTGAGTTAAAGCCGCCGCCCGGGAGAAATAAAAGCACCGGATATTTTCGCTGGCCACTTAGTAATGAATTGCTTTGTGAATCAGAAAAGCTATCGGTATCACTTGAAGAATCGGCTTTGGTGGTATCTGCATCATACCAATCTTCATCACCCTCATCATAATCGCTGCTATCATCATAAGTATCACTCTCATCTGATGCTTGACTTTCCTCATCAGCATTTAAAGAACTGGTGCAATTTGTAGTACCGCTATAAAATTTAACAGGGAAGTAAATATCCATCTTATAGGTGGGGCCGGCTGTATCCGTAATATTGGAGCTGTTGAAATAAGATTTGTATTTGTTAACCCCCATAGGTGACAAAGGGGATATTTTTAATTGCCGCTACGTCATTATTATTATTTACAAAAACCTCCAAACCGGCGTTGGAACCAGACGAGGTAAGGAGCGTCCAATCAACAATACCTACGCTTGCGGATGTATTGTACCATTTTGTACCATTAATGCAAGGATTCTCCGGGCAGCAATCACAGATATAAGTTGGAGGCGAAATTTCCTGGGCAAATAGGGATGAACTATAGAGACAAAAAATACATAAAGAAGAAATTGTAAAACGGAAATAGGCCTTCATAGAAAAATCATTAAAGGGTGAACAATAATGTTTAAATCAAGCTGCATAGAGTTATGAAGTTACCGCTATGGATTGTAACTCCATAATTGAATTCCGCAACTCTATTTTTTCTATTACGGATTTCCGCAACTGAGGTATGGGTTATTTTTCTGCCTTAGCCATTGTGAATCCAAAGGTAGATCCCACGCCTTTCTTGCTTCTTACATTAATGGTTTGCCCATGCGCTTCTATCAGGTGCTTTACAATCGCAAGACCCAGACCGGTGCCACCCTGCTCGCGTGAGCGACTTTTGTCTACGCGGTAAAAGCGCTCGAAAAGACGGGGAAGGCTTTCTTCCGTAATGCCCAGGCCATCATCGGTAACTTCTGTAAGGATGTTGTCGCCCATCTCGTAAAAGCTGGCAACAGTGTTCCCGTTTTCCTTACCATATTTAATGGAATTATCGACAAGGTTTGTGAGCACCTGCCTGGTTCGTTCTTTATCCGCCCATACATAAAAAGGGCGCTCACAACCTTTCTTCACAGAGAAGCGTATCTTTTTCGTAGCCGCTCTAAACTCAAATTCTTCAAACACATCTTTGGTAAGTGAATGCATGTCGAAGGTTTCCTTTTCAAGCTTTACATCACCGCTTTCCAGCTTAGAAATTTCTTCAAGGTCATTTATCAGGTTTGAAAGTCGCTCGATGCTGGAGGCAGATTTCTCGAGAAAATGCTTTTCTACTTCCTTGTCATCCATGGCACCATCAAGGAGTGTGTGGATGTAACCCTGGATGCTAAAGAGGGGAGTCTTTATTTCATGCGAAAGGTTTGACAGAAATTCTTTACGGTATTGCTCCGCCTTTTTTAATGATTCTATTTCCCGGCTGCGGTTTTCTGCCCATTGAATTACTTCGGCTTCGGCTTCTGAAACGGGATCATCTTCGCGAACTGATTTTCCAAGGATATCGCTTGTAAACCGATCGAGCTTAAGCGAATGGATGGTTTTGTAAATCAGCTTAATTTTCCGGTAGATAAATCGCTCCAATGCGTAATAAAATAAATAGTTGGAGAAGATGAAGACGCTGACAAAAATTAAAAGGTAGTGCAGCACAGGCTTTACCTGGTATTCATCAAAAGCATATGCAAGCAGTATGGTAAGAGCAGCAACAGCAAGTGAGATATAAAGAGCTACCGAGCGCGGTTTTAGATTTTTCATTTTATTTTTCAGCTTTCAGCACCAGCTTTCAGGTATTGGTTTAGTTATCATTATGAAGGTATAGAAAGGTTAGTGTTTAAACTGAGCTCGATCATTAATCTTTTCGCAATCATATAGTAGCATTCAATAAATTTTCAATCAATGTCTCAGATTTCAAATTTATATCCTACACCTTTCACCGTCTTAATTATTTCCTCACCCACCTTCATTCGAATTTTTCGAATGTGCACATCGATCGTGCGATCGCCTACAACAATATCATCGCCCCAAACCTTACTTAAAATTTCATTGCGGTGAAAAACCCTTCCAGGTTTCGAGGAAAGCAGCACTAAGAGATCAAATTCTTTCCTTGCCAGAAAAACTTCTTCATTACCAACTTTAACATGGTGCTGATCCTTATCAATCGTTATGTTCCCAAGTTCAATAATATCATTTTCTGAATCGGAAGACTGCCGTCGAAGCAACGCTTTTACACGGCTTACCAGCAATTTTGGTTTTATAGGTTTTGTGATGTAATCATCTGCACCAATATTAAAACCCTTAAGCTCTGATTCCTCATCACTTTTAGCAGTAAGAAAAACGATCATCGAATGGTTAAGCTCCTTCAGTTCACGGATGTGCTCTGCAGTAGAAAACCCATCGAGGTTGGGCATCATTATATCCAGCAAAATTAAATCAGGCTTCAAAATTTTTGCCAAACGGATGGCTTCCAGCCCATCTTTTGCTACCGTGGTTTTATAACCCTGTTTCTCGAGATTATAACTTATGAATTCGAGGATATCAATCTCGTCATCCACTATCAGGATGCGTGGCTGCAGTTCCGTCATGCTGTTTATTTTGGGTGCCTGGAAATAATTTTCGGATACCATTATCAGATCTTTTCTTTTTCATGCTTTAATACATTGGCTTCCACGAAGAAGATGATTTCTTCCGCAATGTTTTTATTAAGATCGCCGATACGCTCGAGCTTTCGTATCACGGAAATGAGATTAAGGATGGGAACGATATCATCCGTATGGTCCCGGATGTATGCTGAAATGGTATGCGTTGCATTCTTATTGAACTCGTCAATATCCACGTCTTTGCTGAAAATATTCCGTGCTTCGGAAGTGTTCGATTGTTCAAAGGCTACCAGGTTATCGGCGATCATGGAGTCGGCCAATTCATACATTGGCACCAGGTTTAAATCATTTAATAGTTGCTGATCATAAGGATGCTCCATTTCGGTTACGTAGCGGGAAATACCTTTCGCATTATCTCCAATCCGCTCCAGGTGTCCGTTAATTTTAAAAGAGGCAAAAACCAGCCGCAGGTCTATAGCCACCGGGTTAAACAGCGCCATAATATTTTCACAATCGCGGTCTATTTTCAATTCTTCGGCATTTACCCTCCGCTCCTGAAAAATCACTTCTCTTGCCAGGTGTTTATCCATATAAACCAGGGCGTCAATGCTTTTTTTTAATTGGTGCTGTACCAATAGACCCATTTCATTGATCTCGTTTTTTAGTCTTTGCAACTCTATATCGAGATGAATCATTTTTTTTGTTCCCAATTCTTCTGTTGCCATTTATGGATATTAAACTTTAACGATTCAAATATTTTAACATCAACCATTAAAACCGAAACTCTAAATTTTCAACCATCCTTATCCAAACCTTCCTGTAATATAATTTTGGGTTCTTTCTTTTTTAGGATTTGTAAACATCTCCTTCGTATCATTATACTCTATCAATTCACCCAGGTAAAAGAAAGCCGTCTTATCACTCACACGACCCGCCTGCTGCATGTTGTGCGTTACAATTACAATAGAATATTTTTTCTTCAGATCATAAATCAATTCCTCAATCTTAGCATTGCTGATCGGGTCGAGCGCGGAGCAGGGTTCGTCCATCAAAATTACAGAAGGCTCCACAGCAAGTGCGCGTGCAATGCATAATCGCTGCTGCTGCCCGCCGGATAACTCGAGAGCCGGCTTCTTCAGGTTATCTTTCACTTCTCCCCACAATGCTGCATGCTGAAGCGAACGTTCCACCGACTCTTCAATAAATTTTTTATTGGTTACGCCATTAATCCGCAGGCCATAGGCTACATTTTCAAAGATGGATTTCGGAAAGGGATTGGGCTTTTGAAATACCATTCCTACTTTTTTACGAACCTCTTCTACCCGCATCGTGCCGTTATATATATTTTTTCCGCTCAGAAGCACTTGCCCCTCTATACGCACGCCATCGATCATGTCGTTCATGCGATTAAAAAGGCGCAGGTAGGTCGATTTGCCACATCCCGACGGACCAATAATAGCCACTACATTATTTTCCGGAATACCCATAGTCACCTCTTTAAGTGCATGAGTAGTGCCGTAATACATGTTAAGCTTTATGGTTTCCACCTTAAACATATTTCCCAATTTCCTTTTTACCTGCTGAAGCGGTTTCTTAAAATAATGGCAATAGAGTTTAACAACAATGTAAAGACAAGCAGAACAATAATGCCCGCAGCAGCATCTTCATGAAAGCCAGCCTGTGGACGGGAAACCCAGTTATAAATCTGTATAGGTAAGATGGTAAAGGGTGACTTTAGGTTAGAGGGCAAAAAGGTGACATACGTTAAAGCACCGATCGTTATAAGTGGAGCTGTCTCCCCAATTGCCCTTGAGATTGCCAGAATAATTCCTGTAAGAATAGATGGAAAAGAGATGGGTATCAGATGATGCCAGATGGTTTGCCATTTGGTAGCGCCCACTGCATAGGAGGCTTCGCGAATTCCGCCCGGCACTGCCTTTATTGCTTCCCTGGTCGCAATCACAATGGTAGGCATAATAAGCAAGCTCATAGTAAGCGCTCCGGCAATCAGGCTTCTCTCCAGTGAAAAAAAACGAACAAACAATCCCAGCCCCAATAATCCATACACGATAGATGGAACACCTGCCAGGTTGGCGATATTTATTTCAATCAGCTTGCCGATCCGGTTTTTCTTTCCATATTCTTCCAGGTAAATAGCTGCACCAATCCCGATGGGTATAGAAATGAGCGCAGTAATAATCACCATATACAAAGTGCCGGCTAACCCTGCAATAATTCCCGCATTTTTTGGATTACGCGATGGGTAGCTGGTTAAAAACTCACTGCTGATTCTCCCTGCTCCATCTTTAATTACATTGATCAGCAATAACACTAATACAATTACCGCAAATAAAAGTCCCATAAGTGCAAAAACCTGAAATAGAACATTCTTAGTTCGCTGCTTAAATGCATGGATTTCATAAACAGTCATCATATCATGATTCTTTTTACCGTATTCCCATCAATCCAACGTTTTCTTAACATATAACTCATTACTGCCTTCATAGTTCGATTTCTTCACATGACTCAATCACCACCAATTGCTAAAAATCTTTTTCTAATTCTGAAGCTGATAATATTTAACAGGAAAGTAAATAAAAACAAGGTGATGGCAACGGCAAAAATGGTATTGTATGAAAGGGTGCCATAAGGGGTGTCACCCTGGCTTACTCCCACAATATATGCCGTCATGGTGGAAACGGGGTTCAGTGGATTTGCAGTAAGATTCGGTAACTGCCCGGCGGCAATTGCCACGATCATAGTTTCTCCAATAGCCCTGGAAAAAGCCAAAATAACGGAGGCTATAATCCCGGAAAAAGCAGAAGGGAAAACAATGGATAAAGAAACCTGCAGCCTCGAGGCACCTAATGCATAGCCACCTTCCCGCAAACCGTTTGGCACCACGCGAAGCGCATCTTCACTTAGCGAAGTCACCAATGGTAAAATCATAATTCCCATTACAATACCCGGCGACAAGGCATTAAAACCTGACAGGGATGGAATTAATTTCTGCAATAAAGGCGTTACGGTGACGAGTGCAAAATATCCATACACAATGGTAGGAATCCCGGCAAGCACTTCCAGGAAAGGCTTTACTGCTTTTCTCACAGGTTTGGCAGCGTATTCACTAAGGTAGATTGCAATCATTAATCCAAGAGGTACGCTCACAGCAAGAGCAATTGTTGATGTTAGTAATGTTCCTGATAAAAGGGGCAGGATACCGAAATGCTTATCAGCAAAAAGAGGCGTCCACTGGGTATCGGTTAAGAAATCCCACAAGGATACTTCCTTAAAAAAATCAATGGTTTGCAGTAGCAGAACAATGATGATTCCAAGGGTGGTAAATACAGAAACCAGTGCACATAATAGTAATAGAACCTGTACTACTTTTTCACGCCCATAGACGTAATATCTTCGGGTTAACCCGAAGCGGATACCGCTATCCGCATTCACATCAGGTTGATCAAGAACCGCTGTTTCCACCTGATCCACTACTTCCAAATTTTTATGATGGTTAATCAGCTATTAATGTGTTTCTGATGAGGTAGCTGCATTACCTTTCAGCAACCCTTCCAGCGTGGTACCCATTTCTTCTCCATTCGTATACAGAGAGCCTGTCACTGTATTTTGCAATCGTTGTGTTACTATTGGATACAGATCATCCTGCAGCGGGATATAACCAACTTCTTTGGAAAGCTTTGGAACGTTCTGTAAATAATAGGATAAAAAATCTTTTACCTCCTGCCTGCTTTCGGCAGCGGTATTTGCATATAAGAAAAGTGCACGGGACAGCGGAGCGTAGGTTCCGTTCTGAACGGTTTCGAGGGTAGGCAAAATAGCACCCTTACCATTAGCATCATTTCCATCATCTATGGGAATCAGCTTTAACTTATCGCTGTTTCCCTCGTAATAGGCCAGGCCAAAATATCCGATGGCGCCTTCATCCGAGGAAACTCCCTGAACCAGAATATTATCATCTTCGGAAGCAGTATAATCGCCGCGGTGGTCTCCTCTTTTTCCGTTAATCACTTCGCAGAAATAATCGAAGGTGCCGCTATCTGTACCCGGACCAAAAAGCTTGATGGCTTTATTTGGAAAACCAGGCCTAACCTGGTTCCAGCTTGTAATTTTCCCTTGTGCTGCTGAAGACCAAATTTTCTTTAGTTCAGCAACTGTCAGCTTATCAACCCATGTATTTTTAGGATTTACCACTACGGATAAACCATCGTATGCGATTGGTAATTCTATGTATTTTATATTTTTTACAGCACAGGCATCCGCTTCTTCCTTTTTTATAGGCCGTGATGCATCGCATATATCAATTTCCCCTGCTGAAAATTTCTTCATTCCACCGCCCGTTCCCGATTCTGCGATTGTGACCTTGAGATCAGGATTTTGCTTTCCATATTCTTCGGCAACTGCTTCAGAGATTGGATATACCGTACTGGATCCGTCAATTGAAACTGTCAGATTTTTCTTTTGCTGATCCTGCTTTGCATTTGTATTGTCAGTAGAACTATTGCAGGCATTTAATAACGTTAGTGCTGCAAATGCAACAATGATTTTGTTCATGTTAATGTGATTTGATCAGAATTAATTTGTGCAAAGCTACCTTCAAGGTGAGCGCTGATCTTAATTTCCCGCTTTATGAAATAGTTATTTCGTTAATAATTTGATAACAATTAATTAATATTGGGTAAGTTGTAAAAAATCAGCGGCCCTTTTTTTACTCTGATAATTGTTCCGAAGTAGCATTATGCAGAAAAGGCTTCATGTTAAGCTATTGTTAACCCGTTATTTTATCTTTACCCCGAACCATTGCTTTTATCCCGGAAATTGTAAAGATCTGCCTCTATAATTTTTACAAATACTCATTGATTTATGAACGTCAATAACTTTATTAGTTTTTTAGTCCCGAAGGATAAAAAATTTTATCCGTTGTTTGAACGGGCTGCGGCCAACCTAAAAGAATGTGCGAATAACCTGTACCTCGCCGTTACTGCATCATCTCCTGACCGGCGGATTGAATATATGCGCAAGGTGGCTCAGCTTGAGCATACGGGAGACGAGATAGCTCATGAGGTTTTTAGTGAGCTGGGGAAGAACTTTATTACCCCTTTCGACCGGGAAGACATACACCGGCTTACTTCTCATATGGACGATGTGCTGGATTATATTCATGGCGCTTCCAAGCGGATGGAGCTATACAGGATTACTAATTTTTCACCCGACATTGTCAAGCTCGCTGAGCTGATACAAACAGGCAGCAATGAGCTTTATATAGCCGTGATGGAATTGCGAAACCTTAAAAACCTGAGAAGGATCACGGATGCTTGCGTAAGGATCAATAGTATTGAGAACCATGCGGACGATATCTTTGACAAAGCCGTTGCTAATCTCTTTGAAACGGAAAAAAATGCAATAGAATTAATAAAAATGAAAGAGATATTACAGGCGCTTGAAACGGCTACCGATAAATGTGAGGATTGCGCAAATGTGCTCGAATCGATCATTATTAAATCGGCGTAAGACAACCATCTATTTATTATGATCCTTCTTATAATAGTAATTGGCCTTGCCTTAGCCTTTGATGTAATTAATGGTTTCCACGATGCCGCTAATTCTATTGCTACTATAGTTTCTACAAAAGTATTGTCACCTGGGGCAGCGGTGATCTGGGCAGCATTTTTCAACTTCATTGCTTTTCTTGTTTTCGGATTGCATGTTGCTTCTACTGTTGGGAAAGGGATTGTTCACCCAGAGATAGTTACGCTGCAGGTGGTCCTGAGTGGCTTAATAGCAGCCATTATCTGGAACTTATTTACATGGTACTACGGTGTTCCATCAAGCTCTTCACACACTCTTGTAGGTGGCTTCGCCGGGGCTGCCATAGCTAAAGCAGGCGTAGGGGCCGTATTCAGCAATGAACTATTCCGCATCATCAGCTTTATTTTCCTTGCCCCCGTAATCGGGATGGTCGTTGCATTCTTTCTTGCTGTATTGCTCATGTATATTTTCAGGCGGTCGATACCGCATAAAGTTGATAATCTATTCAGGCGGCTGCAATTAGTTTCAGCGGCAGCATACAGTCTTGGACATGGCGCAAACGATGCACAAAAAGTGATGGGAATTATTTTTGCCGCTCTCATTGCTACCAATAATATCAGCAAAGATGCGCCTATTCCGTTTTGGGTAATTATCTCCTGCCAGAGTGCTATGGCTCTAGGTACGGCCATGGGCGGCTGGCGCATTGTTAAAACCATGGGAACCAGGATCACTCATTTAAATCCTTTCGAAGGATTTGCTGCTGAAACAGCCGGAGCTATTACGCTTTTTTCGACGGCACAATTGGGAATTCCTGTAAGCACTACTCACACCATAACAGGCTCTATCATTGGAGTAGGTTTAAAGAGAAGAGTCTCTGCTGTAGAGTGGGGCATTACCAGGAAGCTTCTTATTGCCTGGGTCATCACAATTCCTATCTCCATGCTAATGGCTGCTGGAATCTACTATATTACCACCTTATTTTAAAGGATAGCGGGCTATTCGGCCAGATACCGCGCTATATACTGCTCAATAGTTTTGCACGGGATGAATACCGGCTTGTGACTGATATTGATCTTCATCAGTGATGCTTCAATCGCGAATTCTCCGGATATTTTACCTATCGGCGGGGAAATATGAAAACTACCCGTATTTCCTGCAGTAGTAAAGCTGCCGCCGGCCTTGGTAATAGCCTCGTTAACCCTGGAGATAATTGTTGATGCATTTCCCTTGAATGGTATTGAAAATTGACAAGCCATTGATAGTCGTATTTACTCAATTAAAATATAAAAACCTGGCAATACATGAAGCAACAGTATATTTATCCGGCTACCAGTTTCTTATATTTAAAACGATGAGGTGTGGTTTCGCCGAGGCGTTTCTTTTTATTTTCCTCATAATCTGAGAATCCGCCTTCAAACCAATATTCTACTCCATCTCCCTCAAAAGCCAGAATGTGAGTCGCCACCCGATCTAAAAACCAACGGTCATGCGAGATCACCACGGCGCACCCTGCAAAATTTTCCAGGGCTTCTTCTAAAGCGCGAAGTGTATTTACATCAAGGTCGTTGGTCGGCTCATCGAGCAGCAATACGTTTGCTTCCTCACGAAGGGTAAGTGCCAGGTGCAGGCGATTGCGTTCACCACCGCTAAGCACACCTATTTTTTTCTGCTGATCGTTTCCTGTGAAATTGAATTTCCCAACATAGGCCCGTGAGCTGATCTTATATTTTCCTACTTCCACAAAATCAAGACCGTTCGATATCACTTCAAAAACTGTTTTGTTCGGGTCGAAAGAAGTATGCATTTGATCTACGTAAGAAATCTTTACGGTTTCACCGATATTGAATACTCCGCTATCAGGCTTTTCTGTTCCAAGGATCATCCTGAACAGGGTCGTTTTTCCCGCTCCGTTAGGACCAATAATTCCAACAATACCGCCCTGCGGCAAATTGAAATTGAGGTCCTCGAACAGCACTTTGTCCCCGAAAGATTTGGTTACATTTATAGATTCAATTACGTTAGCTCCCAGGCGTGGTCCGGGCGGAATAAATATTTCGAGCTTGTCTTCTTTTTGTTTCGTTTCCTCGCTCGCCATTCGCTCATAGTTCTGGATACGGGCCTTGGATTTGGCCTGTCTTGCTTTTTGACCCATCCGCACCCACTCCAGCTCTCGCTGCAAGGTTTTCTGCCTCTTAGATTCCTGCTTTTCTTCCAGTATCAAACGCTGTGATTTTTGCTCCAGCCATGAGGAATAATTTCCCTTCCAGGGAATGCCTTCCCCCCGATCAAGCTCCAGAATCCAGCCCGCTACATTATCTAAGAAATAGCGATCGTGCGTAACCGCTATCACAGTTCCTTTGTATTGCTTTAAATGCTGTTCGAGCCACATTACGCTTTCGGCATCGAGGTGGTTGGTGGGCTCATCAAGCAGTAAAATATCCGGTTCCTGAAGTAAAAGCCGGCATAATGCAACCCTTCTTAGCTCACCACCCGATAAATTTTTTATTACAGAATCTCCATCCGATGTGTTCAGCGCATCCATGGCTCGCTCCAGCTTTGAATCAATTTCCCACCCATCAGCGGCCTCAATTTTTTCCTGCAAATCACCCTGCTTGGTCAGCAATCTGTCCATCTCATCAGCACTCATCGGGTCCGAAAATTTATTGCTGATATCCTCAAATTCTTTAAGCATATCCATAACTTCCTGTACCCCTTCGCTCACTATTTCCCTTACGGTTTTAGTACTGTCGAGGTGCGGTTCCTGCTCAAGCAAGCCTATGCTGTACTCTTTCTCAAATTGAATCTTTCCCTGATATTGCTGATCTTTTCCCGCAATAATATTTAGAAGCGTTGATTTTCCGCTTCCATTTGTACCAATGATGCCGATCTTGGCACCATAGTAAAATGAGAGATAAATATCTTTAAGGATTTGCTTGTTGTTGGGAGGAATCATTTTGCCAACACCCTGCATAGAAAAAATAATCTTATTGTCAGCCATACAGTATCAAAAAGGTTTGGGGTTTATATTGTTTAGTGTTCCGGATATTAAAAAAGGAGGGCAAAGATAGCAGATAAGAGTTTATACATTTCAACGGAAATTATTTAGTGGAGGATAAATATAATGCCTTAAATAAACAAGTGTTTATACCAAAACATTATCGAATGAAGGGTTGGTATAGTCGCTAAAGGTGAAAGACATTTACACTTCTATAGCTCTATTCTGCCGTCGAGCAAACGAATAATCCGGGAACCGTAAGAAGCATTTTTTTCTGAATGCGTTACCTGAATGATCGTTACGCCGTCCTGATTAAGCTCTTTAAAGAGGGCCATTATTTCTTCACCCTGCTTGGAATTGAGGTTGCCGGTTGGTTCATCCGCAAGAAGTAGTTTTGGATTAGCAATAAGAGCACGCGCAATACCCACTAATTGCTGCTGACCACCTGATAGTTGGGCCGGAAAAAGGTCCTTCTTACCCACAATCTGAAAACGGTCGAGCATATCTGCAACCATAGCTCTTCGCTCCGATCCCTTTATATTCTGATAAATCAATGGTGTTTCTATATTTTCATATACTGTGAGCTCATCTATAAGATGGTAAGCCTGAAACACAAAACCTATGTATTCTTTATACAGCTTAGACCTTTGTTTTTCTTTCAGATCAAATACATTATTTCCAAGGAAGAAATAATCTCCTTCAGAAGGCTCATCGAGCATGCCGATAATATTCAGAAGCGTTGATTTACCGGATCCGGAAGGTCCCATAATGGAAATGAATTCACCTTCCTTAACATCAAGATCCACATTATTAATAATATAAGTTTTACCGGGCCCTACGGAATACCATTTAGTAATGCCTTGCAGGTGGATCATGAATTTTTAGGGATTAAAAGGATTTAGGTTAAAAAGTGTAAGGTTGAAGGTAAAAGGCTATTCCGTCCTTAACGACTTTACGGGATTGGCAATAGCAGCTTTAATTGCATGAAAGCTTACGGTGATCATAGATATGGTTATAATAATTATAGCAGCTACCGCGAATGTCCACCAATCGATGCTGACCCGATAGGAATAATCCTGCAGCCACTTATTCATACCAAACCATGCTATTGGAAAAGCAATAATTGCTGCAACTATCACCAGCCTGATAAAGTACTTGGAAAGCAGAGCAACAATATTGCTGACGGTGGCACCCAAAACCTTACGAATGCCGATCTCTTTTGTTCGCTGTTCGGCTGCATAGGTTACCAATCCGAATAAGCCAAGGCAACCAATTAAAATAGCCAGAATAGCAAAAGAGACGAAAATTTTACCTATTCGCTGCTCAGAAAGATAGGTGTTATTGAAATCATCATTCATAAAAGAATATGCAAAGGGTTGACCCGGGGCCATCGTTTTCCACTTATCCTGAACCTGCCTGATAAGGCCAGGAATGTTGCTGGTATTGATCCGTAACGCTATGCTTCCATGCTCCTCGCGGTCAAAGAGCACCATTGGCGTTACCTGCTCACGAAGCGAATTAAAGTTAAAGTCCTTTACAACGCCGATAATGTTATAAGCAGAAACTGCTTTGGTTTGAAGATTCTTAAGAAGGTAGAGTTTTTGATTAATGGGATCTTTAAAGCTCAAAAGCTTTGCCGCAGATTCATTAATGATTATTGCATCTGAATCGGTTGCAAATTGTGAAGAGAAGTTTCTTCCCTTTACCATCTGCATGCCAAGCGTGGGAATATAATTTTCATCCACTAGCCAATTTTGCATGGATACCGATTTGTGCTGGTCAAGCGTAGGGTCTTCAAATAAAGGGCTGTCACTTCTATACGATCCTGTAGGCAAATATCCTGTGAGCGTAGCGCGTTGTACGCCGGCTAGCTTTAATAATTCAGCTTCGAATGTCTTTGCCTGTTTACCAAGCGGGTAACAATTTTGAATTACAAGTACCTGCTCACGATTATAGCCCAGATTTTTATTGCGGATATAATTAAGCTGATTATAGATTACAATGGTTCCAACAATAAGAATGATAGAAGTAGCAAATTGAAAAACCACCAGGCTGCTGCGGAGCCAGCTTCCTTTAAAGCCTGAGGAAAATTTTCCTTTCAATACTTCAATTGGTTTGAAGCGTGAAAGAAAAAATGCAGGATAGCTTCCTGCCAGCAATCCCACAATCAGCACCAGCGCAAGCAGCAATGGAACTACCCGGGAAATAGACACCGACCCTATACTGATTTCTTTGCCGGATAGCTGATTGAAATAAGGTAATAAGAGAAGCACTATAACTAGCGCAAGCAGTAAAGAAAAAAAACTAATTAGGGTGGATTCTGTGAGAAATTGAAAAATAAGGTTTGATCTTAATGATCCTGCAACCTTACGAATTCCCACTTCTTTTGCACGGTTTACAGAACGTGCTGTAGATAGGTTCATAAAGTTGACACAGGCAATGATGAGGATTAAAACCGCGATAATGGAAAAAATATAAACGTAGCGTATATCACTGTTTGCACTTAACTCTGCCACTTTGTTTGAGTGCAAATGAATTTGTGTAAGTGGCGTGAGTGAATAGTAAACGTGAGTTCCGCTCTTCAGCATATTTTCCTTTGATACATTCAGCATCTGCTGCGCTTGCGGAAAAACATACTTATTTACAATTTCATCGAGATGCGATTCAAATTTTTTACCATCCACCCCGGGCTTTAAAAGCACATATGTATTGAAATTATTACTGAGCCAGTTATCCTGTTTTGCTTCCGGTGATTGGCTCAGTGAGACAAAAAAATCATAATTGAAGTGCGACTGACGGGGTACGTTTTCAATCACACCGGTAATTTTATAATTGCCTGTATCATTGATTGTGAAATTTTGTCCTACAACATCGGTTCGGTTGAAGTATTTCATTGCAATATCTCTGGTGACCACGATTGACTTCGGATCTGATAAAGCATTGTTTGCATTGCCTGCTATCATGGGAAGTGTAAAAACAGAGAACAACGAAGAGTCAGCATAGATGACCCTGTTTTCCTGGATGTTTTCATTTCCTTTTCTTACCAAAAATCCACCATAGTCCCGGAAGCGGACTGCAGCTTCTACCTGAGGGTATTCCTTTAACATAACAGAGCTCAATTGCGGTGGTGAGACAGCAAGGATGAAGTGAGCGCCGCCGAACTGAATATCTGCATCCGTGCGGTAAACGCGACCCGCATTTTTATTATACCGGTCGTAGTTCAATTCATCCTGAACGAAAAGCAATATCAATATGCAGGTGGCCAAGCCTACCGACAAACCTATAATGTTGATCAGTGAGAATCCTTTATTTTTCCTGAGATTGCGTAAAGCGACTTTAAGGTAATTTCTAATCATGTCAATTGGTTGTCACTATAATTATAAAGCGATGCATTCCAGGTAATTGTTACAGAAGAAGTAAAAGGAGATAAAAACTATTCGTCCTGACAGGAATATGCCAGAAAAAAGAGTTTATGATTTACAGCGACTTAATTATGAAGAGCATGAAAACTTGTTCGCATTTGATACAAGGCCTGTCCGCATTCGATACGGATAAAGCTGTCTTTCTTAAACTAAAATAATCAACAGTAAATTTAAGTGAAGTAATTAATGCATTCTTAGATTACATATAAGTCAATATTTAATCATAAATTTCGCTTTCAAAAAAATCGCTATGAGTGTAGATTCAAAACACATTGCCACATTTTTATTAGGTGCCGCCGCCGCTTTCGCTGCCCATAAATACATGAACATGACTCCCGAAGAAAAGGAGAAGCTCTCCAGTACATTAAAGGATAAGGCACATAAATATAAGAGCGATGCCGAAGGATTATCAGATAAGGCACAGGAGTATTTTAGTGAGCTGAAAACTAAAGGTGGATCAGCGCTGAAAGATCACTTTCCTGACATAGAAAATTGGCTGCATTCTTTGTTCGGTGATAAAGGTGAAGCGCCAAATTCAGGCGGATCTAAAGAAGGCCCGGCTTTATAATCCTCTGTTAATTATTTTTTGGATTGAATATGTAACAGCATGCCTCTGCGTATTTGTATTCCAGCAGATAATAAATAACCTGAACCATGAAAAGACCAGGTAGTAAAATAAAAGTTTTAAAAGAATTCCCGCTCAGGCAAATTGTGCTTGTGGTAGTAATGGTGATTGCTAACTTCCTATTTTCAGAAGCCCAGACCACAACGCCCACGACCCCTAATTTAAATACAAGTCCTGGTAAAATTTCTAAGGATACTTCTTCAAATAAGGCTTCGCCTGCTGCACCTTCTAACTCCAATACGATCCAGATAAATGTCACACCTTTACCTCCGAACGCCACAAATCCAAATCAGACAAGCCCTGCGATTCCTAATCCTAACATTAATGAATCCCAGCCCCCTGATAAGGATTCCCTGTTAAAGGTGATAAGCCCGAATCCAAAAAATTACTGAATTCAGGAAAAGATATTCTTAATTGATTTTAGAAGTCTGAAAGTGAGTCTCCATTGCTTTTACAAAAAAAAATCAATCAACAAAAAATTACCCAGTTGCTGCACTGATAGGTTTTATAACACGAATAAAATTATTCCCTGAGAAACTTAGTTATTCGTTTTTCATCAGCATTAAATATCTCCAGAATATAACAGCCCTTTTGCAGATTAGTTATATCGAGAGAATAATCCTTAATGTAGTGGTCGATAGATTTACTAATAATTATTTTTCCTTTTAGGTCCAAAACCACTAATGAAATCTTATCCGCTACATTTTGATTAAAACACAATGAATTTATTTCAAGAGTAGCATTCCTAATTGGATTAGGAAGTATATTGATCTGTGCTCCTTCGGATTGTAAAGCACCCTTTTCCACAGTATTTGCTAATGCATCAGAAATTTGAATAGGTTTATAAGCGTAGCTTGGAATAGTTGGCAAACCTAGTCTGCAAAATGTTCCTGGCTGTAAATCCAACCCATGCGCTTGGTAAATACAATCTGTACCTGAAGCGTTTGGATTATTTATTACTCCCACATATGATTCATTATTTCTTGAGAGATATATTTTTCCATTACTGGCAAGTTGCAACGCATCCCATATATATTCTCCTTCAGCATGATCAAGTACAGTCAGAGCATTATTTATAAGATCTAACTGATAGAGGTACGCTGCATTCCACATTACGGAAATATAAAGAAAGTGATTATCAGGAGAAAATTCGGCACCATATGCTCCCTCCACTGCTGGAAAATAAGCTGTGATATTTCTGGTTGAATTTAATATCCCGTTTTTTTGATTAAAGGTAAAAAGCTCTATCTGTGACGAACCGAAAGTAGTTTCATAAACAATGAAATTACCATTAGGGGATATTTTCATTGGCCCTATTATATGAGCCCAGTCCCTGAGATTTCCCATTGAGGATACTATAGGATCAGAAACCCCTCCTGAATTAACCAGGTAACTATCAAAATTGTTATTGTTCAGCTCATGAACTATTACCCAAACACCCGACCGATCGTATTTTAAAACTCCTGCGATCGCTTCCGTGCTTTGGAATAGCAACATAATATTTTTTTTTCCTGCTACTATATCACCGAGACCTCCATTGAGGCTCATGTCCACTAATGAATAGTAAATTCCCCCATTACTGTATTGGTCACCAACGGTAAATACATAATAGATACCCGGTTGAGAAGGAATGTTTACAATTAATGCTGCCTGTGTTGAGGAGCTTCCTCCTTTTAATCCGCTCCCATTAGGCATAATATGATCATTTTTGTCCCAGATTGTAACCCCATCCGTATAGAAAATAAGGTTACCATTGTTATCACATTCACTTGCTGAACCTTCGTAGGCATTCATTGCAGCATTTGAAATAGCAACCGGTAAAGCCCCACTGAAATCTATTCCACTATGGTTTCCAAAGTACCAGACATCATTTTGATTTTGTGCCGAAGAAAATTTACTTATGGTATTTATAACCAATAGCACCATAAATAGTCGTTGCAAACAGGAAATTATATTTTGAGAAGTAGTGGTTGTTTCCATAATCAAAATCTTAATTAATTTAAAAATAATCATTTAAGAATGAAGTAATGCCATAATAAAATACTTAACTATTAATAGGTAAAATATTATAACATTTTGATTTTAAGCAGATTACTGATAAGATATAGTTTCTCTATATTTTCAATTTATCGTTTTGCTGGTGGCGTTCCGCATCACGAAGGGTCTTCTTTTCTATATTCCGGGAAAGTGCATCCGTAAGATCGATGCCTGTTTGGTTTGCAATGCAGATTATTACAAACAGAACATCAGCTAACTCATCTTCCAGGTTATTTTCTTTATCGGATTCTTTAAAGGATTGTTCCCCGAATTTGCGGGCAATGATACGTGCTACTTCTCCTACTTCCTCCGTTAAAATGGCGAGATTTGTCAATTCATTAAAATATCGCACGCCTGTAGTTTTAATCCAGTCGTCTACTTTTTTCTGGGCTTTGGAAATTGTCATACGAACAGACATTTAAAGTGATTGAAATAACAACCCGTTATTTTTTATTTGATGAGAAATCCTGCCCGTTATACTCCTCATGTGGCGCCTGGACCACGATAAAAGGACGACCGGTTTCTTTATGGCAGCTGTTGCAGGTCTCAATCAATGCCTGGTATTGCGATAAAAATTGTGCAGTGTCGTTTTGTGAAATTACCGACGTTACATTTTGAAGCACAGGTGAAAGCAATTGATTTAATAACCTGCTGATTGGGATGCTGTCGTCCACAATGTTTAAAGAACGCATTTCCTCATAGGTTTCATTTACTTCTCCGGCATAAAAATTTGCGAGAGGTTGGTTTTTATGCTGTAGGGCCAATCCGAGCTTAACCACATAATATTGCATTTGCCCCATGTGCTCGCCAAGATGAGCCTCCGAAGCAGAAAGTGATTTAGCAACTTTTTTTTCGGGAGCATTTGTGCACGAAATTCCAATATTCAAAACAGAGATTGCAACTGCCAGAGTTATAATGGTATAAAGCCATTTCATCATTATTTAATTTTTATCGAAGATGTAATTTGGGTACACTTAAAAAATATTTCTTTCAGAGAACCAAACTGTTCACTTATAGCGTTACGTATATTCATTAAATTTCTAAAAATTTCAATAATGAAGCAATATCTCATTTTTATCCTGGCATTAATGGCGTTGGGGTTGAGCGCCTGTGCACAAATGGAAAACAAAAGTTATGTTTTTCCATCTTCCAAAGCTACTTATCCCATCACGAAAACAGACGCTGAATGGAAAAAGCTTTTAACACCACAGCAATATTATATTACCCGTGAAAAAGGTACCGATCCGGGTTTCAGCGGCCCTTACTGGAATAACCATGAGAAAGGAATTTACAATTGCATAGCATGCGGTGAACCCCTGTTCAGCTCTGAAACCAAGTTTGAATCGGGAACTGGATGGCCCAGCTTTTTCAAACCCATTAATGACAAGGCAGTAAAAACCTTTACAGATGCCAGTACGGGCTCAACCCGAACTGAGGTGGTTTGCAGTCGTTGCGGTGCTCATTTAGGACATATCTTTAATGATGGACCTCAGCCGACCGGCCTGCGCTATTGTCTGGATGGCTCTGCATTGAATTTTGTGAAGAAATAGAAGAAGAACTCAAGGTCTGCGAACATTCTTTGCTATTTGTTAACTTGTGAAGATTACTATTCATGCACATAGTTATAATTGGTAACGGTATTACAGGCACAACTGCTGCGCGTACCGTTCGACAGTTATCCGGCCATGAAATAACAGTGATCTCTTCTGAGAGTAATTTTTTTTTCTCCCGAACGGCACTCATGTATGTGTATATGGGACATATGAAATTCGAACACATTAAGCCGTATGAAGATTGGTTTTGGGAAAAGAACAGCATTAACCTGGTGCACAACAGAGTAGATCAAATTGACAGCGAAAGGAAACAATGTATTTTGAGTAATGGTGAAAAAATCAGTTACGATAAACTGATTATTGCCTGTGGCAGTAAACCCAATAAATTCGGGTGGCCTGGTGAGAATCTAAATGGTGTACAGGGTTTATACAGTCTGCAGGACCTGGAAAGCATGGAAAAAAACACGAGTGGTATTTCAAATGCGGTGATTGTTGGCGGCGGATTGATCGGTATAGAAATGGCTGAAATGCTGCACACGCGCGGCATTCCGGTTACTATGCTGGTGCGTGAAAAAAACTACTGGGGTAGTATTTTACCTGCTGAAGAGGCCCAACTGGTTAACCGTGAAATATCATTACATGGCATCGAACTTCATCTTCAAACCCAGCTCAAAGAAATTTTAGCAGAAAATAACGGTAAGGTTTCCGCAGTAATAACGGATAAGGGAGAAAGAATTCCATGTGATTTTGTTGGACTTACTGCGGGTGTTTCCCCGGCAATTGATTGGCTTAAAGATTCCTCTATCGAATTAAACCGGGGGATTCTGGTGAATGAATATTTTGAAACCAATATTACCGATGTGTATGCAGCAGGAGATTGTGCAGAATTCAGAACTCCAAAACCGGGCCAGTTGAATGTCGAGCAACTATGGTACACTGGAAGAAAACATGGAGAAATATTAGGCCAAATTCTTTGCGGGAAACGGACCGCTTATGATCGTGGCATCTGGTTTAATTCAGCAAAATTTTTTAACATCGAATACCAAACCTACGGTACTGTTCCTGCTAAAATACCTGAAGATCTTGATTCACTTTATTGGGAACATGCAAATGGGAAAAAGAGTATTCGGATTGTATATCAAAAAGACGGGAATATCGTAAAGGGATTTAATTTATTTGGCATCCGCTATCGTCAAAATATTTGTGAATCATGGATTGCAGAAGGCAAAACTCTCGATTACGTGCTGAAACATCTTCAGGAAGCTAATTTTGATCCGGAGTTTTTCAGACGTTATGAACGTGAGGTAAGAAATCAATTTGCACATTATTTATAGATCAGTATTCAAACCTTATTGTTATAGGGTTTACGAAACACCATTAATAAGACAACCGATTAGTTATAGTTAAATTCCTTTTTCAGCCAAAACCATGAGACCCACAGATCAAACCATTGCACTTTCCAATCCTGATGGAGCACAACTCGGCACCATTCAAAAAGCAGGATTAGCCATTCTTGCTGCAGGATTGTTTGCTGCTCTTATTGCTTTAGGTGTTAGAGAAAATTCGCAGCCGTGGTTATTTTTCATCGTCTCCTTTGGATTGGTAACAGTGGGTACTCTCATTTTTATCATTAACACTTTCTTGTCTCAGCCACCGGGAGTAAAAAATAACGGTATCTGGTTTAAGCCCATCAGCAGCCGGAAAAATGCAGCGTATTTATTAGGCATCATAATCACGGTATTTTATATTGTCCTGTATTGGTTTCCTGGTTATCTTGAAAACTGGATCCGTATGTGCGATCCGCTCAGCCAGCTTCTGCGTTCTAAACCAGCCGATCAGTGGTTTTTATATGGAACTTTCTATACTATCTCCATTGTGATTATGGGATTGCGGGCGATTTTAAAATACCGCCACTCTCCATATCAAATTATTCGTACCTCATCAATCATATTTTTCCAGTTGGGATTTGCTTACCTAATCCCGGCATTACTTCAGTTTCTTAATCAGCCGGAGTTTTATTTTAGCTATTTCTGGCCGTTGAAATACAATTACCTTTTTCCAAATGATATTCATAGCCTTCTTTCACAGCCGGGAGGCCTGGGCGTATTTATGGTTTTCTGGACCGCTGTAATGTCCCTTATTGCAACTCCCATTCTTACCTATTTTTTTGGGAAGCGCTGGTATTGCTCGTGGGTTTGCGGTTGTGGCGGGCTGGCCAATACCGCCGGTGATTCTTTTAGGCAGCTCTCTGATAAATCACTACGCGCCTGGAAGATTGAACGGCGGACCGTTTACTCAGTTTTAGTTCTTATTGTATTGATTACAGCGTTACTTTGGATTAATTCATTTTCCGGCGGAACTGTTTTTGGATCGCTTTCAACGGGTCTTGCCAAGTCTTATGGATTTTTCATAGGTGCCATTTTTTCGGGGGTTATAGGTGTTGGTTTTTATCCAATTATGGGAACCCGCGTCTGGTGCAGGTTCGGCTGCCCGATGGCAGCATACCTTGGCATTTTGCAAAAATATTTTTCACGCTTCAGAATTACTACCAATGGCGGTCAATGCATCTCCTGCGGAAACTGCTCCACCTATTGCGAAATGGGTATCGATGTGAGATGGTATGCCCAAAGGGGTCAGAATATTGTTCGCGCATCCTGTGTCGGTTGCGGTATGTGCTCTACAGTTTGCCCCCGTGGTGTATTAAACCTTGAGAATGGTCCGATGCATGGCCGAATGGAAAATGGTCCGATCCAGCTCTCCGAAAAAGGGCCCTATATCCCTTCATGAATATTCTTTTGCCGGTGTGTAAGAAATTGTTCTGATCTCTCAGCACTCAAAGACTTCCTATTCAACTTTGTTTGATATTCACAATAGAGATTAAAACATCTTAGTCTTTCTGAAGTGAGGATAGTTGCACTGTGTACTTATTTACATCTGTAATACTTTCAGCTAACTTATCTTTGCCCATCTCTTGATGCACAAATTTTTAATTGATGTACTTATACCTGCTTATAATGAAGAGTTGTCGATAGCTAAAGTAATTGGTGACATTAATAAGCAGCTTGTGAGAGAAATTGTTGTGATTGATAACAATTCCAGAGACCTGACAAGTATAAATGCAACAAATGCAGGTGCTACTGTTATACAGGAAAAACGACAAGGTTATGGAGCCGCTTGTTTAAAGGGTATAACCTTTCTTCAGGGAAAAAAATTACCACCTGATATTGTTGTCTTTATGGATGCAGATTACTCCGATCGTGCAGATGAAATGGAGCAATTAATCAGCCCTATTATAAATGGCGATGCGCAATTAGTGATTGGCTCACGGGCATTGGGAATTGTAGAAAATAAAGCGATGACTATACCTCAGATTTTTGGCAACTGGCTGGCGACCCGAATGCTACAGCTGTTTTATGGTGTCAGATTTACAGATTTGGGACCCTTTCGCGCTATACGCTGGGAATCGCTGCTTTCATTAAAGATGGAAGACACCAATTATGGCTGGACCGTCGAAATGCAGCTAAAGGCGGCAAAGCAAAAGTTGAATTGCGTGGAAGTTCCGGTAAGTTACCGGCGGAGAATCGGCAAATCGAAAATATCAGGTACTGTGAAAGGTACTTTGCTTGCAGGCTATAAAATCATTCTTACGATCTTTAAATACCTTTAACGATGCTTATAAATAGTTTAGTTGCAATCGTTATTATTATTTACATTTTCTCATTGCTCTTCATATTTTGCTACAGCCTCGTTCAGCTTAATCTTGCCATTACCTACTTAAGAAATAAGCGTTCACTCCGAAAAAAAAATATTGCTCCTCCTAATTCAATAACTGATTTTCCATTAGTCACCATTCAGCTTCCCATATATAATGAACGGTATGTGGTAGAGCGGTTACTGGATGCCGTTTCACTGATTGAATATCCAAAAGACAGGCTGGAAATCCAGGTGCTTGACGACAGTACGGATGACACGGTTCAGATCATCGAAAAAAAAATGGAGCAATTAAAAGATCGTGGCTTTAATATAATGCAGGTGCGGCGTATGAACCGGAATGGATATAAAGCCGGTGCTTTATCTAATGGACTTAAGTTAACTAAAGGTGAATTTATAGCTGTCTTTGATTCTGATTTTTTACCAAAGCCAGATTTCCTTTTGCAAACAGTACCTCATTTTAAAGATCCTCAGATTGGTGCTATACAAACGCGCTGGGAACATCTTAATAAAAATTATTCACTGCTTACGAAGCTCCAGGCATTTGGCCTCGATGCTCATTTTACGGTAGAGCAAAATGGAAGAAATATTGGCGGGCATTTTATAAATTTTAATGGTACTGCCGGCATCTGGAGAAAGGAATGTATAACAAACAGCGGAGGATGGAAGTCAGACACGCTTACAGAAGATCTCGATCTTAGTTACCGGGCTCAATTAGCCGGTTGGAAATTTATGTACATCGAGAAAATCGGTACACCTGCCGAACTACCGCTTGCTATGAATGCACTTAAAATTCAGCAATTCCGGTGGAATAAAGGAGGTGCTGAATGCGCTAAAAAATATTTGCCTTCTGTACTAAAGCGGCACGACCTGAAACTTTCAACCAAGGTTCACGCTGTTTTCCATTTATTGAATTCCACTGTATTTATTTTCATTCTCTCTACTGCATTGCTAAGCATTCCAATGCTATTCATTAAAAAATATTTCCTCAATCTTTCAGGCACCTTTTATTATGCATCCTTTTTCCTGATCAGTGTTGTAATTCTATCTTTATATTATTTCACTTCGTTAGCGCAGCAGGAAAAAAGGTTTCCACGCAACCTTTTTCAGTTTTTGGCAATATTTCCTCTATTCCTGTCCATCTCCATGGGATTGGCACTCCATAACGCAATTGCGGTGATAGAAGGATTCATGGGAAAGAAAACGGCTTTCAACCGAACCCCTAAATTTAATACGCTGGCGTCTAAAGATTCCTGGAAATCGAATCAATACTTAGAGAATTCCATAACGTGGATGACCATATTAGAAGGGTTGCTTGCACTTTATTTTACAGCTGGAATTGCAATCGGAGTATATCTTAAAGATTATGGATTGCTGCCTTTTCATATTCTACTCACTTTTGGTTTTGGCATCGTATTTTATTATTCGCTCGCTCATTCACGGTCCATATCAGTAGCTGCAAAATGAAGCGGCGTGCAACTATTACAGCAATACTTATTTTAACGGTTGCTGGTTATGTATATACAGGATACTTCCTGTTGAGACAGAATTTTATTCAATATCTCAGCGTGTATTTATTTCTTTTTACCGGATATATCTTTTTATGCAAACAGTACACCTCTTTACAATTAAAGTCATCATCGGAAAAATGGTTTCCTTCTCTTTCAATTGTTATGGGTGCGGGTATTTTGTTCCGTTTGCTTTTTCTCTTTTCAGTGCCTGTGCTTTCCGATGATTTTTATCGTTTTATCTGGGATGGATCAATGCTGGCAAATGGAAGAAATCCATTTACCATTATCCCTTCTTCAGCCATGCTCAATGCAGAGTTTCAAAATGCTTATCTATGGAACATCTATGCTAAAATGAATTCTCAGCCTTATTACACGGTGTATCCGCCCGTTTGCCAGTTTGTCTTTGGAACAGCAGTAAGACTGTTTTCAAATAATATGATTGAGTCGCTTTTTCTCATGCATGCGGCCTGCATTGCATCGGATATAGGATCTATTTTCCTTATCAGGAAGTTATTAAAATATTTTAACCTTCCTGAAGGTAACGTAATACTGTATGCTTTAAATCCACTTGTAATTATAGAGCTAAGCGGGAATTTGCATTTCGAAGCCATCATGATTTTTTTCCTGCTGCTTTCCATCTGGCTTTTAATAAGGTCAGCTATGGATTTGTCGGCATTAGCTATGGGATGTGCCATCTCTGTTAAGCTGATCCCGCTGATGTTTCTTCCCTTTTTTATACGGCGGCTGAATAGGAAGCAAAGCATTATTTATTTTTTAATCACAGGCTTTACTGTGCTGATACTTTTCCTTCCCTTTATTAATCAGAATTTGATTGATCAATTCGGCAGCAGCCTTTCTCTTTATTTCAAAAAGTTTGAATTTAACGCAAGCTTGTACTATGTTATAAGAGGGCTTGGCTTGAAATTTAAAGGCTACGATATCATTAAAAATGCTGGTCCTTTATTGGGATTGATAACCTTTGTTTTAATCATAGCAATTGCTGCATTAGAAAAAAAGTTAACCACAAAAAATCATATCCTGAGCATGCAGTGGGCTTTGACAATTTATTTATTTATGGCAACTATAGTTCACCCCTGGTACGTTACCACCCTGATAGCATTTTCGGTTTTTACAGAATATCGTTATATAATGTTTTGGTCGCTGCTCATCGCATTTTCTTATAATGCTTACCAATCACAGCCCTACCATGAAAACCTATGGTTTACAGCTACAGAATACGTTTTGGTTTTCAGTGTCCTGATTTATGAACTGCTTGGAAAAAGAATTCAATCTTCAGTTCAAAAATTAATAATGTCTTAATCGAATCTACCTGAAATAAATGGTATATATAAGTGGATCAGGTATGCACAGAAGTTTTATCAGCGTATAGTGCTAAGAGCTTTTCATATTTCATTCGGGTATATTCACCCGATAACTGAGAAATTTTATATCCATAATAACCGTCTAAAAAACCAAGCTTTAAAATATAAGACCGGATGAAGGTAAACCACTGACGAAGTTTAATGGAGAAAGAAGAAATTTTTTTTCCCTGATTAAACAATTCAATAGCCATTAGAGCTGAATATCTTTCATTCTTTTTTTTATGTTCTTCAATGGATGAATATGCATAATGAAGTACATTTCCATAAAGCAATTCTATTCTTGCATTTTCATCATTGATTTCTATTTTTTCATGAACATTCCCTTTCCACCGGGCGGTTCTGCGATCGAACATTCGGATCTTTATACCCGGATACCAGCCTGAATGCCTGATCCACTTACCGCAGTAATTAATCAGAATTTTACACCTGTAAAATAATGTAAAAGGGTTTGTTTTTATACTGAGGATTGATTGCTTTAATTCATCTGTTAATTCTTCATCAGCATCGATGTAAACAATCCAGTCATTGTGCGCCTGATCACTACCAAAATTTCTCGAAGCCGCATAACCTTCCCATCTATGTTCAATTACTCTTGCTCCAAGGGTTTCGCTTATTGCTTTTGTCTGATCGGTGGAAAATGCATCTATTACTACCAAATCATCTGCTACACCCTGCAAAGAACGAAGACATCGGGCAATATTTTTTTCCTCATTAAAGGTTATAATTACTGCCGATAGCGATGGCATCGTCTCTGTTTTGATTGTACAGGTAAAATAATAACAGGAACGTAAGAAAAAAAGCAGTACCGATTTGCTCTTCCAGTGCACAGTCGGTTATGAGTGAGAAAACAGAGATTAATAAAAAGATCATGGTGAGCGAATGCTGCCTGTTTATCCGTTTAAAAAACGGCATCAGGATAATAATAGTAAATATCAATGCACCAATTATTCCTGTTCCTGCTGCAAACACTAAAAACTGGTTAAGCGGTAACAGATAATCCGGATGCTGGGGGGCCAGATCCAACTTATATCGCATAGCATCGTTAAGGTCGCCGATACCTACACCTGTTAGTATATTTTCTTTTGTCAGTTCCCATCCTTTTTGCAATGAAAGAATTCGGCTGGCATCTGACAAATGGGCGGCATGGTTATCTTGAAAAAGCTGGTGCAGATCGTAGATCACATAGCTGAGCCGCCCCTGCATAGTAGGAAAAGTCAGATAAGAAATTACCGGAAAGCTTATAATAGCCGCAAAGGATAACAGCGTCGCTTTATATTTCCGCTTGATAAACAATGAAGTTCCAATTCCATATAATGCTCCAATGTAAAACCCAATCAACCCGCTTCTGACAGCGAGAATGTGAAGGAAAAAAATCAAAAAAAGCGTAAATAAAGCGATAACCCATTTTTCAAATGAGTAAAAAAGTTGAAACTTTTGAATGTATAGATAGATCCCGATAAAAATACTGAAGGCCACCATTAATGAATAACGCAAATGATTAAATGGTGTTTGCAAAACCGAGCCGTGCGCATACATGTTGTTTACCTCATCATACTGTTTAAGGTATTGAACCATTGCAACAATGGAAGTTATACTTACCAGCATGAAAAAAAGATAGAGAAATAAATTATACAGCCGTTTCGAAAAATTATTCTTTAAAACAGAAAAGGAAAAAGGCATGAATAAAAAGGGAAGCTTCATTCTTACACGGTCAATCCAATAAACTGAATTAGAAGAATTAATACCGCTGATTACGTAAATAAAGAAAATAAAAGTAAGCGCAACCAATATTTTGTCAGAACTAAATATGCGGAAGTTTTTTCTTACATCAGTTACAATAACTGCATAAGCCGCCATTGAAATCATACCTATGCTAATGAGCGACCGCGACAAGAGCATACCCGTAATTATAGCTGCTATGGAAAGAAAAGGTATTACCCGGAAATAGTTTTTAAGCAACAATAAATTCATGCGCGCAGATTCGGGCACTGATACAGGTGAATTCGATAAAACGATAGATTCTGCTTTTTCTTTTATCAGGCTGCTAAAGTACTATCTTTCATAAAATGGCTGACTGTTTTATAGTTGCACATATTAACAAAATGAGGTATATCCTGAGAAGTACATTAAACGAAATTATTACAAATAAGTAAATCTTATGGCGCTGGTTTGGCAAACCATATGTGAAAGGATTCTTACACAAAAATTAGCAGAAAACGTTTTCATTAAAAGCTTTTTCCCGGTTAGCGGTGGCTGCATCAATCAATGTTATGTAGTTACAACCTCATACGGTAAATTTTTTCTTAAGCTGAATAGCGGAGCGTATCCCAAAATGTTTGAAACTGAGAAGAAGGGATTAGAGTTGTTGAATCATGCCGTTACAGGTATTGCCCCCGATAGTATAGGCATCGATGAAAAAAATGATCAGATACAGCTTTTAGTTCTGGAGTGCATTGAAACTGCTAAGCCTGCCTATGATTTTTGGGACGATTTCGCAAAAAAACTTTCTGTAATTCATCAATCCACCGGTGAATTTTTCGGATTAGACCATAACAACTATATCGGATCATTACTACAAAACAATGATCCGTTACCTGACTGGAACTCTTTTTTTATAACCCGGAGGATAGAGCCGCAATTAAGAATGGCAATAGATCAAAAAAGTATTGAAAAAGATGCAACACCATATTTCGAAAGACTCTATCCAAGGCTTTCTGAAATATTTCCAATAGAAAAACCGTCTCTGATTCATGGTGATCTGTGGTCTGGTAATTTTATGACGGGAAAGGATGGATATGTGAAGCTTATAGATCCTGCCGTGTATTTCGGCCATCGTGAAACTGATTTGGCTATGTCAAAACTTTTTGGCGGATTTTCAAACAAATTTTATGAAAGCTATCAACAGTATGCACCACTTGAACAGGGATTTGAGAAACGGAAGGATGTTTACAACCTCTATCCATTACTGGTACATGTTAATCTGTTTGGTGGTAACTATTCACAACAGGTAATGTCCATAATAAAAAAGTTTTGATGCAGGCAGATTGATACTTTTATATTTTTATCCTTATCAATATATTTCAGTGAGGTATGCACGAAACTTTTGAGCTAGTTTACAAGGGCATGCTTCTCGGCATGATTACCGCACTTTCATTTGGACCTATTTTTTTCACTATTATTGAAACCAGCATCAGCCGTGGTGTGCAGTGGGCTATAAGCATAGCTATAGGTGTGTTATTAAGTGATGCGTTTATGATTACGATTGCTTCCTTAAGTGTAAGCTCGGTTACTGAAAACCAGCATATAAAAAATATCATTGGCCTTATCGGAGGAGTTCTATTGGTGTTTTTTGGAATCTATCATTGGTTCAAAAAACCTTCATCGAAACTGATACCTATTGCGAGCTCAAAAATGGGCAATCTCTTATATATCTTTAAAGGGTTTTTTATCAATATGCTGAATCCGTTTGTACTGGTTTACTGGATCAGTGCAGTCAGCATTGTGTCGATTAACCAGGATTATAATGATGCTGACCGTACAGTTTTTTTTGTTGCCGCATTGGGATTCAATTTTTCATTGGATATGCTGAAAACCTTTCTCGCTGCCAGGTTCAAGCACTTGATGAATGAAAAAAGAATCCGCGCGCTTAATCGTTTTGTAGCAGTAGGGCTAATGATTTTTGGAGTGCGGTTGATTCTTAAAACATTTGGGATCTGAATCACTTTCTAATGTTTAAATAATGCTAGTGCTGGTACTTCATAAATTGACGAGGTCACCACAGGCCAAAATATTTCAGAAGCCTGCTAAGAGTCCAAACTTGATGTAAGCATTGGAACTAAATTAACGCCGGTGAGCGCCTGCGATTTCAGCCCGGAGGGATTTTGAAATCGCGATTCTTTTGGTTACTTTCTTTTTAAAACAAAGTAATAAAAATTAACTGATCCATAAAGATTATAAGCTATGGTGTGGACATAAACTAATCATAAAAAAATTTAACAATAAGTGTGAATGCTGGATATTTGGTGAAGAATTTAAATACCAACCATAAATATATCCCATACCATTACCATTATAAGAAATAGCCTTTACATTTGGAAAGATAATTTTATCTGCTGAAACTTGCACCTCGTCGAATTGCTGGAACCGTAATTTTGAGGACTCTTACTTTACTTCCTGAATAAAAATATGAAGCATCTTTTTCATTTTATTTTCCTGTTAGCACTTTCGCGCTCTAGCTTTTCACAGCAAACATTTCCACGGAATGGTGTAAAAGATGAGCGCGAAAAATATTTTGCATTCGTGCGCGCGACTATCGCAGTAGATTATCAGACAATGGTGAGTGACGCCACCTTGCTTATCAGAAATGGAAAAATTATCGCTGCCGGAAAAAATGTAACACTGCCTAAAGACGCAGCTATAATAGATATGACCGGCAAATTTATTTATCCTTCCTTTTTAGATATATATTCTGATTATGGGATACCTGAAATTAAAGGCAAGCAGCAAAATGGTCCGCAGGGCCCCCAATATTTGACAAATAAAAACGGGGCATACAGCTGGAACCAGGCCATTAAACCTGAAGTACATGCTGATGAATTATTTACGCATAATAATGATGCAGCAAAGCAATTGCGTGAGTCCGGTTTTGGTGCTGTTTCTACCCATCAGAAAGATGGAATCATTCGTGGCACCGGAGCGGTTGTTTTATTGGGTGAAGAGCGCGAAAACGGTATGATTTTAAAGAAACAATCGGCATTATACTACTCTTTTAATAAAGGATCCAGTACGCAGGATTATCCTTCCTCATTAATGGGCAGCATTGCACTGGTACGGCAGGCGTATTATGATGCACAATGGTATAAGAAAATGAATGGCAGCTCAGAAACCAATATATCTCTTGATGCTTTAAATAATGAGTTATCGCTTCCGCAGGTTTTTGAAGTAAATAATGTTTACTCTGCTTTGCGCGCAAATAAGATCGGCACTGAGTTTAATATCAGGTACATCATTAAGGGGCATGGGGATGAATATCAACGTATGGATGAACTGAAAGCAGCAGGTAATGCCTTAATCATACCCGTTAATTTTCCATTAGCTTATGATGTGGAAGATCCTTACGACGTTCAGCAAATTTCACTAGCGGATATGCTGAATTGGGAGATGGCCCCGGGCAATCCGGCTGCACTCGATAAAGCCGGAATTTCTATTGCAATTTCTACCGCTGATTTAAAAGAAAAAAAAGATTTTCTGAAAGATGTAAGAACAGCCATTAGCTATGGGCTCAGTCCAAAGGCTGCTTTGAAGGCTTTGACCTATACACCTGCAAATTTGCTCAACATTTATAAGGAGGTAGGAAGCCTGGAACCAGGGAAGGTGGCGAATTTTATTATCTGCTCTGACAGTGTCTTCAGCAGTAAAAATGTGATCTACCAGAACTGGGTGAAAGGCTCGCAGTATGTAATCAATAGTTTTGATTTTAAAGATATAAGAGGCAGCTATACTTTAACGGCTGGATCGGTCTCAAACCTCAGTTTAAATATTGATGGATCAGCAGGACAGCCCGATGCTTCTATAAAAATAAGCGATTCAATAAAATTGAAAGTCACAATCAGCAAAAGAGATGAGCTGATCTCCTTATCATTCCATTATCCAAAAGATACGAGCACCGGCATGTACAGGTTAAGCGGTTACTTGAAAGAGAGAAATATGGAAGGCACCGGCCAGGATGTAGATGGTAACTGGATAAAATGGAGCGCACAATATAATGCTGACTATGCGGAAAAGAAGGATTCTTCTAAAATAAAAAAACATGAAATTGAAGGGCATATAATGTATCCATTCATTGGCTATGGAAACACTTCCTTGCCGAAGCAGGAAATATTTCTGTTCAAAAATGCAACCGTATGGACCAATGAATCCAACGGCTTTTTAACCAATACCGACGTATTAATTAAAAATGGAAAAATTGAGAAGATAGGAAAAGATATTTCAGGTTCTTCCAATGCACACATTATTGATGCCACCGGTAAATACCTTACGGCTGGTATCATTGATGAACATTCTCACATTGCTATTGCAGAAGGAGTTAATGAGGGTACCCAGTCTGTTACTTCAGAGGTTCGCATCGGTGACGTTATCGATCCAACAGACATAAATATTTACCGTCAATTGGCGGGCGGAGTTACAGCTTCCCATTTATTACACGGATCTGCAAATCCGATTGGCGGCCAAACACAGTTGATAAAATTACGCTGGGGATATGGTCCTGAAGAAATGAAATTTCAAAACTGGCCGGGCTTCATAAAGTTTGCTCTTGGGGAGAATGTGAAACAGGCAAACTGGGGAGATCTGTATACTTCACGTTTTCCTCAAACCAGGATGGGCGTGGAGCAAACAATGTATGATGCTTTTATACGGGCACGGGATTATAAAAATGAATGGAATGAATATAATTCAATGTCTGCAAAGCAAAAAGCCGGGGCAGTCGCACCCCGAAGAGATTTAGAGCTCGATGCACTGGTTGAAATTCTGGACGGCAAAAGATTTATTACCTGCCATTCCTATGTGCAGTCAGAAATTAATATGCTGCTGCATGTTGCCGATTCCATGCATTTTAAGATGAACACCTTTACGCATATCCTGGAAGGATATAAAGTGGCTGATTACATGAAACAGCATGGAGTTTATGCATCCACTTTTTCTGACTGGTGGTCCTATAAATACGAAGTATATGATGCCATTCCCTACAACTCAGCGATATTAACCAAGGAAGGCGTAGTGACCGCAGTCAATTCGGATGATGCAGAGCAGGCGCGGCGATTAAACCAGCAGGCGGCAAAAGCTGTTGAGTACGGGTCGTTGAGTGAAGAAGAGGCGTGGAAACTATGCACGCTTAATCCTGCTAAAATGCTTCACGTAGATGATAAGGTGGGAAGTATTAAGGTTGGTAAGGATGCTGATGTAGTGCTGTGGAGCGATAATCCCCTTTCTATTTATGCGACCTGTGAAATGACTTTGGTTGATGGGATTTGCTTTTACAGTACCGAGCTGAATAAACAACATGAGCAGTGGCTGCAACAGGAACGCACCCGGTTAATTAATAAAATGGCAAAAGCAAAGGCCAGTGGTGAACCAACACAGAAACCAAAAGTGCAATTCAATCAGGAATGGCATTGCGAGACATTGACAACGGGAGACATGGTAGGAAAATAAAGATTCATCACCTTTTTTAAGCAGTAAAGATCAATATCTAATCCCAGCAATAAATACCATGAAAAAACTTATTTTATTTCTTTTTCTTCTTTTAATAATTGTATCTGCTTCATACCCGCAGCGAATTGCGCCGGCTGCCACCCAGGATTCTGCCGTAATGTTAATCGGAACTATCCATGTTGGGAACGGACAGGTAATTGCAAATGGCGCGGTTATTTTTGATCAAGGAAAAATTACCTACGCCGGAGAGGCAGCTAATGCACCAAAGGTGAATGGGAAGATGAAAGTTATTAATGCTGCAGGAGCACAAATTTATCCTGGCATCATTGCTCCAAATACTTATTTAGGACTTGCGGAAATAGATTTAGTGCGGGCTACTAACGATTATGGAGAAACAGGAATATTTAATCCCGGAGTGCGCAGCCTGATTGCCTACAACACTGATTCTAAGATTATTCCTACGGTGAGGTCTAACGGAGTTTTACTGGTGCAGGCTGTTCCCCAGGGCGGAACTGTTTCCGGTGCTTCCTCTATAATGCAGCTGGATGCGTGGAACTGGCAGGATGCTGTATACAAAGAAGATGATGGCATCCATCTGAACTGGCCTTCTTTTTTCAATTTTCAATTTAATGATGGAGCAGCTACAGTAAGTGTAAATGAAGATTATGAAAAACAGGTGAATGAGATCCGTTCTTATTTTATACAGGCCAGAGCATACAATGAAAATGCAATGCACGCTGAGCGCAATATCAATTTTGAAGCAGTTAAAAATATATTGGCCGGTAATAAGAAAATATTTATTCACTGTGAGTACGTAAAGGAAATTATGAACGCCGTAAGTTTTGCCAAGGACTTCCGGCTGAAAATGGTAGTCGTCGGAGGCCGGGATACTTATATGTGCACAGATATTCTTAAGGAAAATAATGTACCTGTAATCCTCGGCGATGTCCACGCTTTGCCACAGGGAGAAGATGTGGAAGTTCATATTCCTTACAGTAAAGCGGCACTGCTTCAAAAGGCCGGTGTGCTGTATTGCCTGAGTGTTAGCGGCTCATGGCAGCAGCGTAACCTTCCTTTCATGTGCGGTACTACGGTGGCATATGGAATTACTAAAGAAGATGCGCTTAAATCCATCACCTCCAATACTGCAAAGATCCTTGGTATTGACGATGTAACTGGTACCGTGGAAGCCGGAAAAGATGCCAACCTTGTAATTTCCAGTGGCGATCTGCTGGATATGAAAACAAATGCCGTTCAATTTGCTTTTATACAGGGAAGACAGATTAACCTTGATAATTCCCAAAAACAATTGTATGCCACCTATATGAAAAAATTCGGGTTAAAATAAGTCCAGTGAATTCTTTCCGGCTCTGCTTGTCATTTTTTCAGAACAATCAGCTTTTTCTGAGTAACGATTTGATTGTCTGACTTAAAATTCAGCAGATAGATTCCCGGTGGATACATAGAAGTATTAACCGTATAAGAAAGCTGAGCAGCTCCAAATGGTATAGCAGCGAACTTATTACCCATTACATCGAATATTTCCATCCATATTGATTCGGACGTTCCCATATTACCGATGGTGATAATAACCTGGTTTTGGGCCGGATTTGGAATTAGATCAACAGTAATTTTTTCTTGGCTATACCCTTTTGAAGTTCTTTGCATTGCGGTATCTGTGCCTTCCTCAATGATTGGCGGAAAATCTTCTTCGTAGGTTTCTCCTTTTACATGATCGAGCAGGTTGAGAGCGAGATACCCTGCTATTGAATTTTTGTTTGCCATTTTTTGAACCTCATTCCACTGATCATCAGTTAAGCTATCCATGCTATTTCCGCTTTCTGCCCGGGTAAGCATGATGGAATAATAATCCTTTAGGTTTTTTTCATCGCTATTTGTTTCAGGCATGGAAGCAATGATATTATCTGCTGTCTTAAAATCTCCATTTTGGAATACAAAAGGCAGCGCCATCGTATTTTCATTTTTAGAAAGCAGGAACTCTCTTGCACTGTCGCTTTCATTATTGGCTACGTAGTAATTAACTAACTGGTAAAGCTCATAATTTCGCCAGGTGAAAAGATCACCGATTTGTGCCTGCAGCAAGTCCATGGCGGAAGCTTCAGCTTCCTGTGCATCTTTTATCGCGCCATTGTCAGCAAGCTTTGCATTCGTAGTTTTAAGCAGCGAAAAAGTAGTGTCATCCAATGGTGAATTGCTTAAGACTAGCTGCTGCAGCTCATTATCGTTCATGGGCGGGTTGCGGAGAATGGATGACATTAAAACGGAATCGGACAAATAGGGGCTCGCCGCCAGCAAGTCTTTGGTGAGCTTTGAAGAAGATACCTTCGGATCGTTTACCTCGCTTACCAGTTTCTGCGTATTGCCTCCGTCAATCATTGCGTTAAGTGAATCTTCCTGGTGTTCATAAGCATTAATGGCAGCAATCATTTCTTCGGAAGGAGAAATAGCCGACCGGTAGCCGAAGCCATTTCCTTTCGTGATCAGCTTTGGACACGTATTGCCATCACTATGGATATTGCAATTGTTCAGCACCCACGGTGATTTTACCTTGGATGCAACAGGCACATAGGCTCCGTTCGAATGGTGATAATAGGTAATGGCAGCTGAAGATAACCCGTCATGGTATAGCTGCCAGATGACAGGAGCACTATCATAAAATCTATTACCCGCCGGGCCATTAGAACCGGAGCAGGACCCTTGTGACCTCTGTATGCTACCTATAATTGCGGGTGAGGAAGGACTAAAAACAGCAATATTGTATTTGGAAGTAATAAAATCATTGCATTTAAATACTAATCCGTTTGTTATATAGTTTACAATGTTTCCAGCATTTTCACCCATTGATGCAGCGCCATATTGTAATCCTGTGAAATCATTCCTGTAAATAAGATTCGCATACTGGCCTGAGTTATTTACAATAATTCCATAGCTGTTAGCAAGCAATGGAGGCCCATTTGCTGGACCGGTAAAATCATTCTCTTGAACGGTGTAGCCCGTACAGGCAGACATATATAAGCCATAAATCTGTCCGGAGGGAAGCAGGTCTAAATTGAAAGTATTGCTGGTGATCACCGGGTTGTTTGTATATGCCGACATATAGATGCCGCGGTAGGTGCCCGAGAAATTGTTCTGGTCCAGGGTAAGAGTATGGGTTAGCTGTGTGCCATCGGAAACAAGCGCATAGACGCCCCGGTAGAGGTTAGTGAACTGGTTGACCACCGGGGTGCAGGGACTTTGACTGGGATCGCAGTAAGGCTCCAAGATATAATCGGCGTCTGAGCTGGAGATGCCGATGCCACGTGTAAGAATATCGGGGTTCAGGCTTCCAGGACCTGTAATGGTATTTCCTAAATATAGATGCCGTGGACATCCCACATGCTGATGAACTCGTTTGTAAACTGGCCGGTGTAAGGCGCATTCACGCCCGTGCAGGAAAAGGCAGAATTCTCGATGTAGCTCACATCCACTGCTTCGTTAATTACAGGGGCACTGGAAGGATACTTAAAAAAAGTTATCCCGTTGCGGTTGTTAACGAAGCTGCTTTGGTTAATCTGAAGGATGCCTCCGCCCTTGGTACCTAAACCATTGGGATAGGCATAATCTGGAGCCGAATAAAAAGCTTCATCTGCAAGCACGGCGATATATGCATTCTCGATCTTCGCATTGTTTTTCATCACCAGCATCCCCTGGTAATTTGGCATCTGAGTGGAGCTGTTTATGGATTGAGCTTTGGCAGGGTCTCCCAATACTTGGATGCCGCTCCACATGGTACCACAGGAATTAGTAATAGTGGCATTATCTATAACCATTTTGGCGCCGGGCATTATTTTTATATACCGGTCCTTGGCCATATTGATTTCTGCCGCATTATTTACGGTAAGAGTTAAACCTGCTGCCACTACTACATTGGTGGGCAGGGTGCGGCTTTTATCCCATGTGGTATTTGAGGAAAGAGTTGCCGTTGCATTGGGGGTGTATAATGCTGGAAGATCAGCTTCCCAAACTCCCCTGCCGAATGTAGCAGCACGAAGCTTATTAGTGCAGTAAAGAATTTCAAGATCACGAACTTCGACATTAGGGAGTTTATTGACTGGATCAAGATTAAATTGTGTCCATTGACTCATTGAATTATTGCGATAGAAAACTCCTACATCCGTTCCCACATATAATTCATTATTGCTTCCCGAACGATATACCAAAGAATAAATGTTATAGCAGGAATTGATACCCGTGCTGAAATCGCCCCATACATATTGTGCTATGTCATCGTTGTAATATCGATGCATTATTTTATGGGAGGTATTAGGATCATATTCTTCATAACCAATCCACATTTCATTGGGATTATTTGGATTTATTACAATAGAAGTTATTCTGTATTTCTGTTGTTGAATTCCGGGATCATTTAATGTTGGGGTAATATCCATCCAGCTTGAACAGGATATGCCCCCGCTATTAGATGTCATAAACAACCTTGAGTTTACTGTTCCTGAGGCGAAATCGGTGGCAGCTACAATAACCTGACTGTTAGAAGGAGCAATTGCTATGGCAGTAATTGGTTGTCCACCTGTGGAAAAACATGAAGGAAAATCAGAATTCTGTGTGTTAGTAATCCATTGATCGGTGGTTTTCCACAAGTCTGACCTCCCGACCAGATATGTACTGGATGAATTTGGATCCTGGATAATCGGAGGGTTGTCATATCTCGCTGAACCACTTGTTATCCCAATGCTTGACCATGAGATTCCACCATTAATTGATTTTTGGTAAACCAAACTATTGGGTGCTGCGTAAAGATTATTCTCTTCAGCGTAATCTATAAGGCTTCCGAAGGCATCTTGTCCAACGAGCGCGTAATGCGTTATATAGGTCCAGTTTGTGCCATCCCATAAATTAGTTCCTGTGTCCTGATCTCCAATTATTATTTTGCTTTTATTAGTGGCGGAAGTGCCGAATCTATAGATGGTGCTTGCATTTATTCCCATATTCAACTCTGTGAAAGAAGTTCCATCATATTTAAACACTCCGCCATCTGTTGCCATAAGAATTGTTGAACTATTCGGAAAATATTTTAAGCCCCATATATCCGCATGATAATTAGAATTTGGACTGCCAAGAACTGACCAATCACTACTTGCAGTTCCATGATTTACTGCTGTGTAAAAATATACATCTGCAGTAGCAATTTTATTATCATCGGTGGGATTTACAGCAATTGGAATTCTTCCTCCTGTTTTAGGATATTGAATATTCCATTGAGTTCCATCATACCAATATAAATAAGGTTGACTGGCATTCATTATTGCATACAGATATCCTGAATGCTGCGGGCTATTTACAAACGATACGCCGAGACGAATTAATTTTACAGTTGACGATAATGGAAAGTTGAGAACAGCATCTGCCATGCTAGGCCATGAACCCGTGCCATTATTAGTATTTATATAAATATTAGCATAATTTGAATTAGCTGAGGGATCAGCAAATGCAGCATAAACCGTAGAAGGATTACCCGGTTTAAATTCCACAGATGAACAGAATTGATTACCACTTACTGGCAATACCTTCGTCCAGGTTGTCCATGCATCTCCCGTCCGGTATAATCCATCCGACATGGCAGCATATTGGACATTCACATCAGATGGACTAATAATTATTCGTGAAATAAGTTTTTTATCGCAATATGCAATTGTAGGGCCTACGGCTTGGTATGCACCTGTTAACGTGTTCAGTTTGTATATTCCAACTGAAGGTTGCCATGGATCGTATCCTAAGTAGTTTAAATCTGGATCTTGTAGGTCAGTCATCAATTTGTTCCCATCACCTGTCGCCAGATACACTACATCAGAATTACCCGGATCAATAGCAATGTCTGAAATTGCGCTAAGAGGCAGCAAATCGGCAGCCGTGGAACTCCATGTAACTCCACCATTTATAGTTTTAAATAGTCCACCAAACCGTGAGCTGACGTAGAATTTATTGTTATCGTAAATAGCAAAAGATTTTAATTGACCTGTTCCATTAGCGTGGGCATTTGCACCTGAGGAAATAGAATTTAAAGGTGATCCTATGGGTCCCAAAGGAGTCCAGGGTTGTGACAGTACCTCACTATAGAATGCGATGATAAAAATTAAAGAGTAAACATTTTTCATAGAACAGAAATTTACTGTTATAGTATTATTAATTTAACAAAAAATGGCTGTTGTTTCTTGTCTTTGGATATTTCAAACAAATAAATCCCTTTTTGAAAGGTATCAGGAGGTAGATAAATGGAATTCGCGGAAAATATCACTGGTCTAACACTCCTTCCAGTAATATCGAGAACCTTGACTTTATATTGTTGAGGATATGTTAAATTTAAATAAATTGTCGATCCCATCGGTACCGGATTGGGATAAATCAACGAAGTAACACTTGCTATATTTATATTTTCGATAGCCAACGGCAAATCACAGGAAGGATAAACATATGAAGTATCTAAATACTGGATTTCTCCATTTACCTTCATACATTTCAAATTGTAGATGACTTCCCAGCCGATAAGAGAATATATTTTTTCGAGAATAAGACCTCCAGACCAACCTACTCCCTCAATCAATGCCACTGGATAACCAGTTGTATTTGTTAAATTAAATTTCTTATGGTAGCTATTATCAATTAAAATAGAATCAATGCTTGAGACTAGCATTGTATCTGCTACGTCATGCAGCCATGTTTGCGGTAAAACCTCTCCAGAATCTAAATCAAAGTCAAATAATATTGTTTCTTCCGGACTACAGGAACAGAAGTAGTATATTTTCCTGTTAACTGTATCTTCTCTGAGCGCCCCAAAATATTCCCCGTAAAATGCATTTCCCACTTCGGGCACTATATCCGCATAAAGCTTTTTATAGGTTGCATTACCAATAGTGGTATCACCTCTGGTATAATAATTTCGCTTCTCGCATATACCAAAACATTGCTCATCAAAATAATCTGCTCGCCACTCTCCGCCATCAAGAGGAAACGGATGATACACATTTGCCTGTGAAAAAGATTTCTTGAAAATCAAAAGACAAATAGCAATGAGTAAAAAATTTTTCATCAAAAAATATTGAGAAATGAATTATAATATTTCAATGTCTAAAACTAAGAAAATTTTTATCAGGTTTAATGCTGGTCGGGATTTGCAATCCAGACCCTTTAACCATGGATTTTATAATCCATATAAGAAACATTTAATCAAATTTATCCTCTTATTATTGCAGGGAGAATAGAAGAAATTACAATAAGGATGGATTACAAATCCAGAAACTCTTAGATCGGGATTATAATCCCGACCAGCTGGGGTATTACCATTTAGCTTAAGGATACTTTCTGGCGGCAGTCTCTATCAGTAAACATCATTTATTTGCACTCATTTAACCATTTCCGCTATCCATTTCCGCCATCAATTCCGATGAAGACATTTCTTTCTTTTTGAATTTTGTCCGTTTTCCCGATTTTTTCTTTTGCAATTCTATAATGCTCCCCACATTTTTGCCGCGCCTTGAATCCTGAGGGAGTTCCGGGGTTTTTTCCAGACATCAAAAACACATTCTTTTCTTTTCCCCGCAGCTTCACTCCGTTCAGCCTATAGCGTTGGATGGAGGAAGCTGCGGTATTTACAGGTTTATACTTAAGCAGGTTCTGCAGCTTCCTTTGCTTTTCCTTTCCCGCAGGCTTCACTCCGTTCAGCCCATAGAGTTGGATGCAGGAAGCTGTGGCATTTAAAGGTTTACGCTTGAGCACTTTCTGCCGCTCCCTTTGCTTGCGCACATATGCTCTATAAAGTAAAGCTGCAGGGGGGAGGCAAAGTACAGATGAATTATACTTCGGAAACAACAATAAGAAAATCTTTATAAAGGTTGAAGGAATTCCAGCTTCAATTTTTTGCTATCAGCTTTTTCGTTCACTAAAAAACTGATGGCATTCTTCAGATCGCTAAACTTACTCGGCTTGGTAAGGAAATAAGCTGCACCCAGCTTTTTAGTTTCTTTTACATCTTCGTCTAACTTGGAAGTAGTGTAAATGATAACAGGAATATTTCTGAAGCGCTTTGATCGTTTAATTTCGGCAAGGCATTGCTTTCCATTAAGGCGGGGCATATTAAGATCTAAAAAAATAAAATCAGGTAGCTTACCATCCTGTTCTCTCAAAAATTCCAATGCATCCTGACCGTTTACCGCACTGATGCACTTTATTTCAGGATTCACTTCATCTACTGCTTCTGTAAATAGTTCCTGGTCGTCGGAATCATCATCTACAATAAGAATCAGTTTGGAATTGTTCATTAGATTAGTCAGCTATTGGTGTTACAAGAAGCCTACTATCGGGTTTTTTTAAAGGGATGCAAAGTTAAGTAGAAGTAAGATAAGCTTTTAAATTAATTTTACAAAGTTTACAAAATAGTTGAATTCTCCATTTTTAACGGATATAAAAACGCAATTTTTCGTGAAAAATAATAGTCCATCAAAATTATTAAATGAAAAAAAATGAACCGGCTTCGTCATTTGAAGAGATATCCCGCCTTGAGCCTTCCGGCATTATTGTAATAGGAGCCTCTGCCGGTGGTCTCAATGCTTTCAACGAGCTGGTTTCCCAATTCCAAAATGATTGGAATGCTTTCGATTTACGAAACCTTATTCATAAAGTTCATAATTCAAAGCAGCCAGCAAAGAAATCCGGACTCGAAATCAATCACAATGGAAGCACCCACCAGGTTTCTATAGAGGCAATCCCCATTACCTCATCCGATGAAGGAGAAATATTGCTCGTGGTGTTTGACGAAACTGGACCATCCATTCCCACCGCAATTGACGCTTCTTTCGCAAAAGATAAACTAGTGCAACAGTTGCGCACTGTAATAGATGCCTTTAAACAAGATATGGCTTCCATAGTAGAAACGCTCGAAGTAAGCAATGAGGAGCTGCAGTCCGCCAGTGAGGAAGTGGTATCCAGTAATGAAGAGCTGCAAAGTATTAATGAAGAGATGGAAACCAGTAAAGAAGAAATTGAAAGTACCAATGAGGAGCTGTTGACCATGAACCATGAATTACAGGTGCGGAACGATCAACTGGCAGAGTCCTACGATTATTCCGAAGCTGTTATTGCAACCATCAGAGAATCCGTGCTTGTGCTCGATAGCCATTTCCGAATTAGAAATGCAAACCGTGCATTTTACAAGACATTTCAGGTAAAGGAGGCCGAAACAGAGGAAGTAGTATTGTATGATCTTCAAAATGGTGAGTGGAACATACCAGATTTGCATGAGCTTCTGGAGGGATTACTTCCCCGAAACAGCCATATTCAGGGTTACAGAATAAAACACGTTTTCTCCCGGATCGGCGAAAAGATAATGGTTCTAAATGTGCGGAAAATCGTGCAAAAAATTCATCGACAGGAATACATATTGATTGCGATAGAAGACATCACCGAACATGAAACGGCACAGCAGATCATTGCAGAACGGGAAGAATGGTTCCGCAATATGGCGAACAATGCACCGGTAATGATATGGGTATCGCAGCCGGATAAAAAACGAACATTTCTGAACCGAACCTGGCTAGAGTTTACAGGGCGTAAAATGGAAGAAGAAATAGGTGACGGCTGGATGGAAAATATTCATAAAGATGATGTAGGGCAATATCTTGAAATCTATAATGCCAGCATGGAAAAGCAGCAACCTTTTGAGGCGGAATACCGGCTTCGCCACCATGATGGTGAATACCGCTGGGTAAAGGTTCATGCAAAGCCAACTTATTCGGTAAATAATACTTATGTAGGGTACGTAGGCAGTGTTCTGGATATACAGGATCAGAAAGATGCAGAGTATTCTTTAAAAGAGGCTGCAGACAGGGTGGAGGAAATTTTGGGATCACTGCCGCATATGGCCTGGATGGCAGATACAAATGGAAAATTGATATTCGTAAATAAAGGGTATACGGCCTTTACCGGCCTCACCTTAATGCAGGTGCAATCCCAGAGCAGATCGGATTTGATTCATCCTGATGATGTTGAAGCAGCATACAAGCTGAGAGACAAGCATTTTAAAGAAGGCACCCCGTATGATTTTAAGGTAAGGTATAAACGGAAAGAGGATGGAATGTACCGCTGGCACCTGGTACGGGCGGTTCCGTTAAAGGACAATGGTGGAAAGATTACTGCCTGGGTAGGAACCAACACAGATATTCATGACGAGCAATCATTGAATGAGTTACTTCTTGAATCCACAGAAAAGCTTCGTGCAGCTCTGGATGGATTGCCGCAAATGGCCTGGATAACGGATGAGAAAGGGAATTTACATTTTGTAAATAAAGGATACAGTCTGTATACAGGACAGAATGAAAACGAAGTCATATCATTTGATCACGATAGCATCCATGCGGAGGATTCTAAAAAGTTTTTGTCAAAATGGAGGCAACATTTAAAAAGCGGTGAACCCATTGAATTGGAGGTTCGCTATAAGCGGGCCAGCGATGGAATGTACCGTTGGCACCTGTTGCGTGCAACGGCAATTAAAAATGCGAAAGGTAACATTACCTCCTGGGTAGGCACCAATACGGACATCCATGAGCAAAAAATGTTTTTTGGAGAACTGGAGCGCAGGGTGCAACAACGAACCTACGAGCTTCAGGAAGCTAATGTCAATCTTGAGCGCTCCAATAACGAGCTCGAGCAGTTTGCCTACGTGGCCAGCCACGACCTGCAGGAACCTTTACGAAAAATTCTCACCTTCAGCGACCGCCTGCAAGAGCGTTTTTATGAAGTGTTGCCGCCGGACGCCAAGGGATATATTGATAAGATAGCTACCAGTGCCGATCGCATGACCAAGCTGATCGACGACCTGCTTAATTTTTCAAGGGCATCCGCCATCAATACAGGTTATGAGCCCGTTGATTTAAATAAAACCCTTGAAAATGTATTGAAGGATTTTGATGTTACTATCGGGAATAAAAATGCAAAGATAAACTGCGAGCGGCTTCCCGTTATCGAGGCAATACCCGTTCAAATGGTGCAGCTTTTTCATAACCTGCTGAGCAATGCACTTAAGTTCGTTTATGCTGAAAGGCCTCCGGAAATTTTTATTAGTGCACAAAATTTTGACAGCAAAGAATTGATCAATCCGGGCTCATTAAATCATCAAACGGAATATTGTGAAATAGTGGTAAGAGACAATGGCATTGGCTTTCATTCAGCTTACGCTGATCAGATCTTTATCATTTTTCAGCGCCTGAATGAAAATAAAAATTATCCGGGAACCGGTATAGGGCTGGCGTTATGCCGGAAGATTGTAAGCAACCATGGTGGAAAAATTTATGCTGAATCGCGTGAGAAAGAAGGTTCTTCATTCCACGTAATATTGCCGTTGAAGCAATCATAAATTCCCGGCAGAATTAACCCCATTATTGGTTAATCATTACCTTCTTTCTAATCACCGTTTCATCTTCTTTCCATTCACATATATAATAACCCGCCGGTAATGATGGCAATATAATTTGATACATTGCCTGCCCTTCTTCCACCCGTACCTGCTTGGTAAATACGGGTTTGTTCACCATGTCATATAAAGTAATAGCTCCCCGTGGTGGACTTTGGGAGGTAAAAAAGATATTTAAATATTTGCCAGCAGGATTGGGTGTAATTGTAAAATCAATGATATTACAATTTGAACACCATTGGTTATATTTTTCCTTCTGAAAAGTAAAAGGTGTGCTGCTTTTGTTTACGAGCAGCCGGTAGCAATTATCCGGATCAAACTGCTGGTTATCGTGAGCAATTTGAATGAAGACGGTTCCGGTTTGATCATTGTTAAAAATTACCTGTTGCGGATTCAGTCCATTGAACTGTGAGCTGTCGATAATTATTCCCTGATCATTATAAAGTTTTATGGTATAGGTACGCGTTATATCCGCCAGGGTTATTTTAAGGTTGGTATAGTCTGATTTTATTTTCACCTTAAACCAGTCATGATCTTCTGAAGAAGCAATATTAGCACTGTAACCCCAGCTATCGGTAGCTGTAGTAGCGGTGATTAATGCTGCCGAAGAGCGGGTCTCATTTGGCTCATTAACATCATAACAATTATCACCACAGTAAATTTTATATACCGCATAATCGCATTCACCATTATTTTGAAGCTGATAAACCCCGGGTGTAACCGGAAGAGCACCACACGTATGGCCGTCAGCAAACACGAACCCTTCCGTGTCTGTACTGATATCATAAAATCCATCGCTACTCTCTTCTCCCCAATAGGTTCCCATCAATAAGTTTCCATTTTTATCAAACTTAGCAAGCGCTGCATCAGAATTATAAGCATCATCAATAGCAGGTTGAATAGCATTCGGCGTGGCAATGCCTTCTGCACTGCGGGTGGAACCGGCAATATAAATATTTGAATTACTGTCAATAGCCATTCCGTAAAACGTGTCATTTCCTTCACCACCATAGTATGATCCCCAAATGCGTTTCCCGTCAGTGCTGAATTTTGCAAGCAATGCATCAAAGCCTCCCGGCGTTCCGTCCAGGTTCAGCAGTTGCTGATAGGCACCCGCAGTAGCAATATTATTCTTACTGCCGGTGAAGCCCGTGATATATACATTTCCTTCGGCATCACATACTACACCTCTTCCATGATCTTCTGCCTCACCTCCGTAATAAGTGGCCCAGAACAGATGCCCGTTAGAGGTATCAAATTTGGCGAGAAATGCATCAGTGGCACCTCCGAAAGTTGTCTGATGCGCCCCGTTCGTAGCGATACCTGACGAACTTTCACAGGTTCCTTCTATGTATACTGCTCCTTTGCCATCAGCGGTAACAGCGTGAGCCCTGTCCTGACCTGCACCACTGAAGTAAGTTCCCCAACGAAGCACACCCTTAGTGGTAAACATTGCAACGTAAGCATCGCCGGAACCACCATAAGTTTCCTGATAGGTACCCGGAGTGGCAATTCCCTCGTCGCTGTTACAATAGCCTGCCATGAAAACGTGTCCATAATTATCTACACATACCTTTCTTCCTTGATCAGGACTGGAACCTCCATAATAGGTGCTCCACAACAACATACCTGAACCATTAAATTTTATCAAAATGCCATCACCCTGACCGGCACGGTGGGTCATGTATGCACCATCCGTGGCCAGGCCATCACTCGTGGTGTTTCCTGCCACATAAATATTATTACTGGTATCAGAGGTAATACTGTAACCGATATCCTGTTCACTGCCTCCGAAATAAGTGGCCCAGCCCAGGTTCCCATCCGTTTTAAATTTGGCTACACAAATATCAAGCACACCCTGAAAATTATTCTGGTAAGCACCCGTGCTTGCAATTAAACTAGTGCTCGAAGTAGTGCCGGCAATTATCGGCTTACCACCATGATCAACTGTTATTTCAGTATTTATTCCCTCGTTTCCGTTTCCTCCATAATAAGAACCCCATATAATATTCGGATCAATAATAAGCGTGTTATCTATAAAAGAAGGTACCTCAAAACTTAGCTCTCTATTGTGTATTCTCCGTTTTGCAAAGACGTGTTTTTTGCTTTCGCCTAAATAGCAAAACAGATTGGTTTCCCTTATAAAGCCTGTTAGAGATTTAGCAGACAGGTTGTTATTTTTGTCAAGCGCTATTGCAGATGCACCCTTGTATTGCATCTTAATGAGTGATGCCTTGGCTTTTGGATGCACTACAAAAAAATATTCCAGTTCAAAATTTGAATTCGCCGTAAATACAAGGTCAATTCCCGGGTAAATATCTTTATAGCTGATCCTGTTAAAAGCCTGTACTTGCCTGATCCCATTATTGTAAGCAGGTGAAATAAAATAATTAAAGTAGGTATCGGAATTCTCCTCCGCAATAATTATGGGTGACGGATTAGCATGCTCAAATATCACATCTATTCGGTTCGATGAAAGTACAGACCGTTGCGCAGGTTTATAAATATCATGGTCTTTATCAGAGATGCCTGCTTCGGGATGAGGCATTGCTATTCGATCTTCTTTAAAAATTTCATAACTAAAACCATTACTTCTCAGTTGAAGATTAAACAAGCCGTTAGAATATAAATATTTTACATCACTATTAGTAATACCATACTGATCGCGGATTTGACCCTGGTTTTCTACGAAACCCGAAAATGAAAAGGGTGAAGCAAATAAATCTATAGAACCGGCCTTTACAGAAATATTTACAATAGCAAATAGTATGGTAAAATAAATTTGTCTCATTAGAAAAAAATTAACAGTGAAGGATTACATTTATAAATGTAGCTAAGTTTAAGCAGAAAGTATGTATTTTCTGCACATATGGGTAAGGGCTCTGCCAATCCTTCTATTTATACGTTGAACAGTAATAAAGATTCATCAATAATCTTATCTGGTAAATAAAGTTACTTCGCAGTGGCTAAGAAAAAATTATTACATCTTTCAGAGCTGGCGCACTTCTCCAATGTATTCCAGCATCGGAAAGATTTAAAGGGTATGTGGCAGGAATCAGTTTTTAAAAACAATAACAACATTACCCTGGAACTGGGGTGTGGTAAAGGAGAATATTCTATATCACTTGCACGTCAGTTTATTACCCGGAATTTTATTGGCATAGATATAAAAGGCAGCCGTATATGGCGCGGCGCGAAAACAGCGCTGGAAGAAAACAGAATAAATGTTGTTTTTCTTCGTGCTTATATTGATCATCTTACTGAATATTTTACCAGCGAAGAAGTACATGAAATCTGGATTCCTTTTCCTGATCCTTATCCTGAAAACCGTAATGCACGAAAGAGGCTTACCGCGGCACGTTTTCTTGACAGGTACCGTAAAATACTTAAACCAGGTGGAATCATTCATTTAAAAACCGATGATATGATGTTGTATACGTTCACACTGGAAACACTCGAAAAAAATGATTGTCGTATTATTTTTTGCTCGGACAACATCCTTCCACTATATGAAACTGATAAAATGCTGTCCATACAAACTTTCTATGAACAAAAGCATATTTCTAAAGGTAAAACAATAAAATACATCAGATTCAGCTTTAAATAGTATGAAAGAAGATAATTTCTATGAACGGGTTTATGCGGTGGTAAGAAAGATCCCGAGAGGTCGTGTTACCAATTACGGGGCTATCGCAGATTATATCGGCACGGGCATGAGTGCACGGATGGTTGGATGGGCAATGCATGGCGGCCAGGCCATTTTGCCTAAGGTTCCTGCCCACCGGGTGGTAAACCGTAACGGGCTGCTTACAGGCAAGCACCATTTTTCAACACCTACACTGATGATGGAATTGCTGGAAGCAGAGGGAATATCAGTTGAAAATAACCAGGTTACACATTTCAGGAAACTATTCTGGGATCCTTTCCTGGAACTGAATTCACGAAGCAATAAGAAATCAGGACTTTCAAAAAAGAAGAGAAAATAAAACGTATAAATTATGGAGGACTGTCTGACAAATTTTTTAATTCAGCAGAACACTTAATTTCCCTGTCCCGGTAGATTTATTTTACCACACTACCGCTGCATATCATTCTGCGGAGCAATTTCTTTTCTAATATTTTGCTTTTCCTGTTTCTTATTTTTTTGCAAATGCTGCCTTGATTTTTTTGACTTTGGAATTTTAGTAACGATAACCGGTTTCTCGGTAAGTTCAGTGTAATTTATATTCAGATTTTCTTGGGATAAAGGAAAATTAACGGCTGCCTTATCAGCAGCAAATAGGCTTGTTCCATTCGCATTTTGTATCAGACATAAAACAGGAATGGAAAACAGAATTACATGAATAACCTTTTTAAACATTCGATTTAGTTGAGTGCATATTAAAAATACTAAATTTTAATGGAGGTTAATGTTTTTGGAAGAACTAAAATAAAAAAAAGTTGCTTCTTTATCAAAGCAACTTTTTCTAACCTCACTTTTACTTACACTTATTTCCCGTGGCTGTGAACTTTTTTCTGAGCTCTGGCTTTCACCTGGTCACGGTGTTGCCAGATATCCTTTCCACTTACACCTTTATCCATTATTTTATCCTTATTATCATACATATAACCTGCAAATTGCGGATGCTTGTCTGCTAAATTTTCAAAACGCGGATGGCTCTCTTCAAATTTTTGAATTGACTGAGTATTTGCCGAACCACTTTCCCAGGTATTATCAACCACTGGTGATACAGTCCAGGAAGGTATTGTGGAAAGCGGAATATTATTAGTGCTGATTTGGGAATTACTGCTACCTGAGGTTTGGGCAAATAAACCGGTTGCAATAAAAATAAGGCACAAGGTTATAAACAGATTTACCAATTTTTTCATATTGTCTTTTTTCTATTAATTTTCAAAGTATATGCCAACCGTCAAAATATTAACATCTTTTACGTTTCTATTCTTGCCATTTTGGTTAGTTTTTCAATTGTGTGACAAATCTTAGACTTTGACTGATTATTTTAAAGCTGAGCTATCATTGAAATTTCTACATTATAATCTTTAGGTAACCGCGCTACCTCAACGGTTTCACGGGCTGGAAAATCGCTGGTAAAATAAGATCCGTAAATTTCGTTTACTATAGCAAAATGGTTCATATCGGTAAGATAGATTGTTGTTTTTACCACATGGCTGAAATCAACTCCCGCAGAAGAAAGTATTGATTTTAAATTTTCCATAACCTGTTTTGCCTCCTCCTTAATTCCGGTCATTATTTCTTTTTCACCAGTGGGATCAATGGCGATCTGCCCTGAAATAAAAATCAAATCACCTGTTATAATTGCCTGGCTATATGGACCAATAGGCTGGGGAGCATCTGGTGTGTTTATGAGCTGTTTTTTCATCGTTAATTGTTGAAATGGTAATATAACTTGTTTCTTTATTAAACCAGAAATAAGCCGCCGGTTAAGATAAAATGGCTGCAACCGTTACATTTGAATAAAGTAATTTATAGTCCGTGAACATTCTAGCCATTGGTGAAGTGAACAGGCTTGAGGAATTAAAGCAAAAAATCAATGGTCAGGCAGTTGTGCATACACCCGATGAAAATAAGCTTACTGATGTTGACTGGAATTATTATGATGTCGTTTTTGATTTAAATGCGGATGAGAACCTTAAACGGTTAAAAACCTATTTTTCCTATTACAAAAAAATACTGATTGCAAGTGCAGTTAAAATTTCCCTGTCACAATTAAGTTATTATTATGGCAGCCAGATACCATTTACTTTAATCGGTATAAACAGCATTCCTACCTTTTTGAACCGAACAAAAATGGAAGTTTCTTTTTTAAATCCTGATGATGAAAAAGTGTTATCCTTATTAGCTGAGAAATTAAAATGGAGCTATCTGCGGGTAGAAGACCGGGTTGGTATGGTAACTCCCCGGGTAATCATGATGATTATCAATGAGGCTTGCTTTACCCTTCAGGAAGGAACTGCTTCCAAGGAAGATATCGATAAAGCGATGAAGCTTGGCACCAATTATCCTTTTGGCCCATTTGAATGGTGTGACCGGATTGGTATAAAGCAGGTTTACGAGACTCTTGAGGCCATTTGGAACGATACCCATGATGAGCGGTATAAGATCTGCCCCTTGTTAAAGACCAGATATTTCCGAAAAGAATCATTTTATTGATTTTGGATTCCAACCTTTATTTTCCGGGAAATGATTCTTGTTTATTCTATCCATAATTCTTCACGCCTCCGCTACATCTTTGATCTCATTTTCGTGCAACTCCTTGGGGTTCACTACGGGATTACCAGCGATAGGAATTATTTTAATAGCTACAAGGGAATGAAAATAAATTATAGTCTATGCCGTGTTGGTGATGAAATTTTTATTTACTGTGAAAAATTACTTTTTGAAACAGATATTAAAACTCAAAACATAACGGTAGGAACTTATAATGAAATCAAAACTCTTTTTAGTCATGGTCATTCCTCCGATCTTTCGTTTGATCCTTTTTGCGCCGCCTTTTTCCTGGTATCCCGGTATGAAGAATACCTTCCGTTCAACGCCGACAAGCATAACCGTTTTCCGGCAGAAGCAAGCATTTTGTACAGAGTAAATTCCCTGAGTGTGCCGGTAGTAAATTATTATGCTGAAATTTTACATGCACTTATTCAAAGCCATTATCCTGATTTTAATTTTCCTGAGAAAGAATACCAGTGCCTGCTTACTTATGATATTGATATGGCATTTGAATTTCAGCAAAAAGGATTCGTTCGAAATGCAGCCGGAATTATAAGGTCATTAATGCGATTCGATATTCATCATATTACTTATCGGGCGCAGGTTCTCACAGGTAAAAAAAAGGATGCATTTGATACATTTGATTACCAGGATAACCTTTCAATTCAATTTTCATTACAACCGATTTATTTTTTTCTTCTTGGTAATCGCAATCCATACGATATCAATTTATCCTGGAAAAATAAACGCTTTCGGACTCTGATACGTACCATTTCTGAAAAATATCAAATAGGAATTCATTTCAGCTATGCTTCCAATGAAAATGAAAAACTGATGGCTGAGGAAATGCACCGTCTTGAAATGATTTCCGAAAAAAAAATTCTCCGCAACAGGCAGCATTTTTTGAAGCTAAGCATGCCAGAAACATATCGCCGCCTGCTCCATTATGGAATCCGTGAAGACTACACCATGGGATATCCTTCACAGGTTGGTTTTCGCGCAGGGATTGCTTCACCTTTTAATTTTTATGATTTAGCGCATGAAACCAGTACCGCCCTTGTCGTTTATCCTTTTGCTGTGATGGATGCAACGCTGCATTACTATCTCAGACTTTCGCCGGAGCAAGCCCTGCAGCAAACAAAGCAAATTATTGAAGAGGTAAAGAAAGTGAACGGCTATTTCATTTTTCTTGCACATAATGATCTTATCGGTAAGGATGGACCCTGGAAAGGATGGTCAGAAAATTTTGAAGAAGTACTTCGCTATATGAAGAATTGAATAGAAAAGACAGATATTATTTTAACCCTGAAATATTCATTTGTATATCTATATCCCAATTGGCACGAAGCGAAATATCACCGTTGTAATTTATTATTTCTTCGGGCTGCAAATGCTTCCAGTAGTCGCCGGTATCCCAATGGTTATTCCTGTTGGCATCCTGAATAACCCGTAAATAATAATTGCCAGGTGCCATAGAAGTAAAGACAAGGTTATTTGTTCCTGTTTTTAATGTATGCTTTCCTAACAGATCCCCTGCTTTATTCCTAAACTCATAAAAATATAAATTAGAAGAATCGGCTACAGCTATTTTCAAATTCAGGTTTCCCAGCTCCGACTTTTCCAAAGTAGAAAAGCTTACAAGCGAACTGTCATTAAAACGGCCGTACACATCGCTGAACAAAGAATCGGGAATAATTAAGGTATACTTTTTTTTCTCTTCCATTATGGCATGCATTGCTATAAACCTTTTGTTGGAAATAGTATCGGTTACCATCTCAAGCCGGTTTACAGTCTGTTTTAAGGAATCTTTTAATAATTCAATTTTCTTATTTTCATTTATTGCCGCTATTGGTGAAGAAAACTGAATTACGATGGGTTGACTGGCTACCTGTTGAAAGTTGTTTATGATTGTTTTTACTGAGAATAAAGGCAATGAAACGTGAAGGCTTGTATTTGCCTTTTTCATTCTTACCATTACCGTATCGGAGAAATTTTTATCACTTACTGCGAGCATGATGCTGTCGGATATTAAGTCGTTTAACCAGTAAGTAACGGTATCCCTTGCGAAGCTATATTCCAGAAAACCTGTTGCATTTTTATCTGACATATTACTTACGTGGATATCCTGTGTTGGCTGAAAAAAGGAGAATAGTATTCTACCTGGCTGATGAGATTCCGCGCTTATCACTTTTTGTTTTTCACCGTAAGGCTTAAACATCGTCAGCTTATAAAAACCGGTTGTATCACTGATTGTAATTGAAGAATCAAAAAAAGCAATGGCTTCGCCTGCTCCATCATAAAGCAGATTAAAATTGAGATCATTAAGCGCAACCAGTTTGTAAATTCCTGTTTTTACATGATCAACGGCAAAATTTCCATCCTTATCGGTACGGGCATTATAGTTGGGCCGATGCTTTGCTACGGCAGAATCGCTGAGATCGCTGTACAGCATTACAAGTAAATTTTCGCTCGATTTGCCGTTTACATCCTTTACGTTGCCCTTGATTTTGAATGAGTCTATATATGACCCTGTAGAAAAAACATATTGGTAATTGAGCATTATATTTCCTTCAGTAAGGTCTTTTATTGCATTACCGAAGGAAACGGAATAGGTGGTGTTTGGGTTGAGAATACCTAAGTGCGTTATCGAAAATGTTTTTCCATGTAAGCGATACTGTGGTTTGCCGTCCAGTGCAGGAGAAAAAAATATTTGTGCAGCCGGGTCCGCTAATTGAGTGTATTCGTCGAACGTGAGGTTGATCCTGTCTGATGAAAAATTAACGGTTAGATTTCGTGGGTTAGATTTTACAACGTGCGGCGGCCTCTCATCTTTTTCACCTCCTGTGGGTGATACCTGGTTGGCGCAGGACGTAATAAAAATAATGGCTACAGAACATAGCAAAAATGCAAAGGGCTTTAACATTAAGGGCAAAAATAGGTATAGCCGCCTGAAGTTGCAGGTAAAGAAATCAGCCCCTTAAATTTATGTCTGCTGGCTAATTTGCCTTATACACAATAGAGCAATTATCTTCGCACTGTCGCAAAAAATAATGATTTATATGGAGGTGGTATTAATTCCGGGCTTGGGTGGGGACAGGCGGCTGTTTAAAAACCTTCAGTTTAAAAATTGCAACTATACAGTGCTGGAATTCACAGAACCCTTAAAGAACGAAAGTCTTACAGCATATTGCAAAAGAATAGTTCATGAAATTTCCGGTAATAAAGAAATAGTGCTCATAGGAGTTTCCCTTGGCGGAATTATAGCCCAGGAACTTTCTAAATTAATTGATGTAAAAAAAATCATTCTCATCTCCAGCATTAAATCATCGAACGGAAAACCCTGGTATTACCTGATTGCAAAAATATTTCCATTCTACCGTGTTATACCCGATTCTCTTTTTAAATGGCTATGTGCTATATTAAGTCCGCTTTTCGGAACTAAGACAAAAGAGGATCGATTGCTGTATCAGCAGATGCTGCGTTCAAGCACTGCCAATTTTTTGAAGTGGGGAGTTAAAGCTGTGTTAAACTGGGAGCAGCAGGATACTATTCCAAATACTGTTTTGATTCACGGAAATAAGGACCATATTTTTCCTGTACGCTTCGTAAAACCGGATCATTTAATCGAGGGAGGGCAACATTTTATGATTGTACAAAAGCCGGCTGAAATCATGGAAATTGTAAATAAAATTTTACTGCAGACATGAATTTGCTTAATAATGCAGATTTAATTTTATATATCTTATAAAGCAATCAATCAGTAGAATTGTATTTTGAAGTCTGAATTGTTTTAATAAAAAATATGACTATACGCATTCTGGTTACCGGAGGCACTTTTGATAAGGAGTATGATGAGATTCATGGCAATCTTTATTTTAAGGAAACACACCTTAATGAAATGATACGCCTGGGGCGGTGCTCGGTGGATGTGGAAATAATTACCGTGATGATGATTGATAGCCTTGAAATGACTGATTCCGACCGTGAAATTATTGTTCGCTATTGTCAAAAATGTGAAGAAACCAATATTGTAATCACACATGGCACAGATACGATGGAGGTAACCGCAAAAATTTTAGGTGAGGCAAATATTCCCAAAACCATTGTGCTTACAGGTGCTATGATTCCTTATAAATTTGGAAGCTCTGACGGGTTTTTTAATTTAGGAAGCGCTATTGCTTTTGTTCAAACCCTTAAGTCGGGTGTATATGTTGCAATGAATGGAAGAAACTTTGACTGGAATAATGTCCATAAGAACAAAACAACAGGCATGTTTGAAGAACTGAATTTATAAAATTAATTTAGTTGTTTATCGCTTATCTCAACCACATTTTAAGTATTAAAGCTCTCTTCCAAGCTTTTTATAACACTTAATAAACAGTTCGGCATCATTCCAAAGGGAGTAATCTTTTGCATACAGAAGATTAATTCTTGATAGAGAAGCACCATTCAAAGCAGCAGTCTTCAATTCATCTATTGGAGTTATAATTCCCTTTTTTATTCGCGGCAGTTTTTCATGCTGCATTTCGTTATCCGCATATCCTACCCAGCTCCTTCTTCCTGAAAGAACCAATAGCATATTTAGTAAAAGACCAAAAGTGTTTTTTATTATAAAAATGCTAACAGGTAATGTAAGCAGTAAAAAAAAAGTACCGGCAATATCGAACAGCCGTTTGCTCCTTTTATTAAAAGAGGAAGAAATGGCAAGCTTAACATCTATCGTGTAAAGCTCGCCCGGATCATCTTTTGAATTACTCCCTATAATGCTCATGGAATCTTCAGGAACAATTTTATATTCCTTTTCAGAACCCAGCAAGGTCATCCATTCTATAATTTGACGGGAAGAAACATCGCGTGAGCAGAAGATGATTTCATCGATCTTATAGATCGTTACTATTTCCTGTAATTGGTAAATGGTTCCCAGGTAATTATCGGAATAGTCTGTAACAGATCCGTCAGATACATAACCAATAAGGTCATTTTTTACTTTTGCCTGGTTCAGGAGTGTTATTACACGGTGTGATTCCTTTTCACTTCCAACAATTATCATTTTTTTCTCCCTTACCTCACCTAGCCGGAAATTGCGATATATAAAAAAATGAAGGAACAGCCGGATAAGAATCATGGAGAACACAGCAAGTACGAAACCAAGTAAAATCATTGCACGGGAAAAACGCAATGTTTCAGGCAGGAAGGCGTAGATGGCGGCAATTATTACAGTACCAAAAAATAACCCCCGGATAATGCGGGCAGGCTTCGCATTTTTTTCGTAGCCACCACTAAAGTATACGGATGTTAACCATACAGCGATGTACGCCGGCACTACCAGGAAAATATACTCCTGCGGATATTTTACACCCTCTGATGCCTTAATGTTGTTTTGCCAGTAATCTTTTAAAAATATCATTCCTGAATAAATCACAGCAATATCCATTGCAGGCAATAGCAGCTGCTTAAGCAACCCAGACATCAGCGAGATGACCGCCCGGAGATAAATTGCAACTTTCAGCAGGAAAATATATACGCCAGCTTTCTGCCTAGAAAAGTGTTTTTGTGCGAATATGATCATCGCCTGGTAAAATAACCTTACATAATTCATAGTACCTTTCCGGGTACTTTCTCCTTTATAATGAATGATTCGGGTATCTGCAACATAAAAATTTTTGTAGCCCGCTTTTACTATACGATAGGATAAGTCAATATCTTCTCCATACATAAAAAAATCTTCATCCAGCAGGCCTGCCTTATTAAGCGCAGCTTTGCGAATGAACATGAAAGCTCCTGAAAGCACTTCCACCTCGCTGGTTTTATTTTCCGGCAGATGACCCAGATGATAACGGGCAAATAGTTTTGATCGTGGAAACAGCACCGATAGTCCAAAAGCTTTATAAAATGCGACCTCGGGTGTAGGAAAAGATCGTTTGGATTCACGTAAAAAATTTCCTTTTCCATCGAGCATCTTCACACCAAGCGCGCCCGTGGCGGAGTGCTCATCCATAAAATGGAGGCACTTTAAGAACGTGTCTTCTTCCACCACCGTATCAGGGTTCAGCAATAAGATAAATTCACCTTTTGACCTTTCAATGGCCTGGTTATTGGCTTTGGCAAAGCCGGCATTTTCTTTATTCTCAATTAAAAAGACTTCGGGAAATTTTTTACGCACCATTTCAACCGATCCATCTACAGAACTGTTATCTACCACTAAAATTTCAGACGAAATATCTTTCGCCGCTTTTTTAACAGATAGCAAAGCCTGCTCAAGGAAGAACTTGACATTATAGTTTACTATAATAACAGAAAGACGGATTAATGCTGGCAATCAATTAGTCTTTGGCCCGGTATCCGGAATTAACGTTTTACTTTTTATAACATTATTAGCGGTATCTATTATTCCTCTATTGTTCTCTATCGGCGTTCCGGACAAGGTAACTTTCATAAGGCATTCGTGTCGCTATAGACCGGGCAAGCGTAATATCATCTACATATTCAAGCTCCCCTCCGAAAGCAATGCCGCGTGCAATGCTGGTAATTTTGAGTGGCGTTCCCTGAAGTTTTTTCGAGATATAAAAAATAGTGGTATCGCCTTCAATAGTGGGATTTAATGCCATTATTACTTCTTTTGTTTCTTCTTTATTACAGCGATCCATCAAAGATTTTATGTTTAATTCTTCAGGACCAATTCCTTCCATAGGGCTGATAACACCACCCAGCACATGGTACAAGCCATTGTATTGATTTGTGGCTTCAATTGCTAATACATCGCGTATATTTTCCACTACGCAAATCAGGGAATGGTTACGCTTAGGATTAATACAGATACTGCAAATTTCTGTGTCGGAAATATTGCCGCAGATCAGGCAGAATTTAATTTCTTTACGCATCCTGATAATTGCTTCCCCAAACTGTTCTGCTTTTTCAATATCCTGCCTGAGTAAAAATAACACCAGCCTTAAAGCTGTTTTCTTTCCTATGCCTGGCAGCTTTTCAAATTCTGTAACAGCATTTTCAATGAGTCTAGAAGGAAAATTCATTGATCAAAATTAATTTAAAATGCCACAATTTCTTAAGCGGAAACGTCTGCCATCATAACTGACTTTAGAATATTTTTTCTTCAATATTTTTATCTTCTTCATTTTTGTAACTTAACTCCCTATTTCTAAAACTTAACCCCATAAACATGAAAAAATTATTACTAATTTCTTTTTTATTACTGCTTGGTTTTTTAAGCAGCAAGGCACAGTGGATACCCCAGCCTTCTGGTTTTCTTGCGCAAAGTCTGCTGCGTTTCTATTTATAACATACTTTATTTATTTTGACCAATAAAAATCATAACGTTATTTTGATTTTAATACCTTTCCACTCTATAATAATAATTTTTTAGATTTTAATTCTAAACTCACAACCATGAAAAAAACAATACTCTTTTCTTTTTTATTACTGCTTGGTTTTTTAAGCAGCAAAGCACAGTGGATTCCCCAAGCTTCCGGGTTAAGGAACACATTAATTGTCGATCAAATTGTTACCACCAGCAGAAGCAATGCATGGGCCACTGGAGAAGATACTACGAGTAACACCACACCTGTTCAGAGTTATACACGAACCATTGACTCAGGTCGAACATGGGTTACAGGACAAGTGCCTGCATCCTCCTCTTACAATTGGTCTTGTCTGTCTGCTGTTGATGCGAACACTGCATGGGCTATGTTATATAACAGCAGCGGCGGCGGAGGTATCTGGAAAACAACGGATGGTGGCGCTACATGGGCGCAGCAGGGGCAGGGAATTATTTTCACTAATTCCGCTTCCTTTCCTGATGTGGTTCATTTTTGGAGTTCAGATTCCGGGTTCGCTTTAGGAGACCCTATTGCTAATGTATTTGAAATTTATACTTCCACGGACGGTGGAGCCACATGGAATAAAGTGCCGGATGCAAATATTCCTGATGCCGTTGGAGGCGAATATGGATTGACCCGCGGTATCTATGTATTGGGTAATAACGTATGGTGTACAACTAATAATGGCCGGATTCTTCATTCTGCAGATCGTGGATATACCTGGACAATACTGGATACCGGGTATCCCAGTTTTCAGGTGGATTACGTTGTTTTCTCCGACGACAAGCATGGGTGGACTGAAGTATATATAGGAGGTATACAACCAACTATTGGTTTCCTTTCTACCGATGATGGGGGTACTACCTGGAACCTGGTAAATTATACAGGTATCTATAATTACTTTGGGGGAATGGCTTATGTTCCTAAAACCACATCTACTTTAGTATCGTGTGGTTTTGATATTAATACCGGAATTTCGGGTAGTAGCTACAGTATGGATGGAGGGTTAACCTGGATAACTATTGATCAGGGTATCTTATACAATTCCGTTTCTTTTTATGATAATGTAACAGGTTATACAGGAGGAATTAGTCAAAGCGATAGTTCAGGAGGTATTTATAAATATGCCGGCAGCTTCGTAGCTACAGGGATCAATAATATTAATACGGATGCCTTTAAACTAACAGCATACCCAAACCCGGGCAATGGATTATTTTATGTTTCTTTTGATGCAGATAACTATAAGCCTGTCAACCTGGAAATAACTGATGCCTTAGGAAAGGTGGTTTTAAAAACTACTTACAGAGACAAATCACAATTATGGCAGCGTACCATCAACCTGAGCAATCTGAGTAAGGGACTTTACTTTATGAATGTAGAAAATAATGGAAACCGTTCCATTCAAAAATTGATAATCCAATAATATTTTTCATCCTCTGAAAAACGCAGCAGGTCGAAACTGCTGCGTTTCTATTTTCCAGGATCGCTACTTTTGGCTAACATAAATGAAAGACATTCTAAATGCATTCTATACAAATCAATAAGCCACAACCGCATGAGCACCCTGAATATGTTGGAAATTACATTGCAAAAGCCAATTGGAACGATCTCTTTGAAGCACACCGTGAAAGCGTGAAAGTATTGCAGGAGCTGCTCCGGTCTCTCTCCGAAGAAAAATGGAATTTTCGGTATGGGCCGGGAAAGTGGAGCATTAAAGAAATTGTTGGTCATTTAATTGATGCGGAAAGAATCATGGCATTCCGGGCGCTGTGCTTTGCACGCAGGGAACAGCAGCCATTGCCGGGCTTTGAAGAAAATGATTATGCTGAAAATAGTAATGCTTCCGAAAGAGAGCCTGCTGATCTGCTTAATGAATTACAGCATGTCCGGCAGTCAACCATCGATTTTTTTTCCAGTCTTAAGGAAGAAACATTTATGAATTCAGGTATTGCAAACAAAAATTCTTCAACTGTTCGTGCTATCGCCTGGATGATTCCAGGGCATATGATGCACCATGCTGATGTAATTAAAGAAAGGTATTTGTAGTACGGTTGTTAACTTAGTAAAGAAATAGTAAGGCTTTTGTAAATTTTCCGGTATGAAAAAAATATGCTTTATTTTATTGTTCCAGATATCCTGGTCCGCTGTTTTCTCACAATTTCCCAATATTAAAATTGATGACTCAGGAAATCCGGAAGAACCGAGCATCTTCATAAATCCAAAAAATACGGATAACCGTGTAGCGGGTGCGAATATCAATTTTGCCTATAATTCATTTGACGCTGGCAGAACCTGGGTGAAGCAAGAACTATATTCCGATTGGGGCGTATGGGGTGATCCATGCATCATAACGGATACAGCAGGCCGGTTTTATTTTTTCCACCTTTCTAATCCTCTTGCAAACGGCAATTGGATAGACCGCATTATTTGTGAGCGGTCAGAGGACGGCGGAAACATCTGGTCAAACAAATCCTTTACAGGGTTGAACGGAACAAAAGCACAGGATAAAGCGTGGTCTTGTGTGAATCCGAAAACAAATGAGATTTATGTAACCTGGACTCAATTCGATAAATACGGCAGCGCAGATCCTACCGACAGCTCCAATATACTTTTCTCTAAAACACAGGATGAAGGTATTACCTGGTCAGTGCCGCTCCGGATAAATCGGAAAGCAGGTGATTGCCTCGATAGTGACAATACCGCGGAAGGTGCAGTTCCCTGCATAGGCAGTAACGGAGAAATTTTCGTGGTGTGGTCTAAGAGTGATTCGCTCCTCTTCAACCGCTCAACCGATGACGGCGCCACCTGGCTAAGCGAAAATATAGTAGTGGCCGCCCAGCCTGGCGGATGGGACTATTCTATTCCGGGTTACTATCGTTGTAATGGCATGCCGGTTACAAGATGTGATTTAAGCGCTTCCCCCAATCACGGAACCATTTACGTAAACTGGAGCGATCAAAGAAATGGAGAAGACAATACGGATGTGTGGCTTGCTGCTTCCACAGACGGAGGAAACACGTGGTCTGCACCAAAAAAGGTAAACGATGATGTAAGCGACCGCCACCAGTTTTTAAGCTGGTTGGATGTGGATCGGAAAACAGGTTACGTGTACATCATTTTTTATGACCGGCGTAACTACGGCGATTGGTCCACCGATGTATACCTGGCCTATTCCACGGATGGAGGAAATACTTTTGTAAACGATAAAATAAGTGACTTGCCTTTTTACCCGGACAATTCTGTCTTTCTTGGCGACTATAATAACCTCAGTGCTTATGATGGAAAGATTGCACCCATTTGGACGAGGCAGGATAATGCGATAAGTTCTGTAATGACCGCTGAAATTGATTTTTCAACGCTCGCAGGATCCGCGCCCTCATTAAGCACCGGGCAATTCATGCTGTTTCAAAATTATCCAAATCCGTTTTCATCAGCTACCAATATTAAGATGAAAATAAAACAGTCGGGTAACTATTCACTGGTGCTTTATGATTTATTTGGGAAGAAGGTTGCTAGTCTCTTTTCAGAGAAATATCTTTCAGCAGGTACTCATAATTTTTCTTTAAACTCTGCAGAATACCATCTTCCTGGAAATGAATATTATTATACCTTATATAAAGGAAACGAAGCAACGACCAAGAAGCTAATTTTTCTTTACCATTAAGCCGTTCCGCCAAAGCACACCATTGATAACCTTTTGATTTAACCTACCGAAAAAATTGCTGAAAATTATGTTTTTGTATACATCCGATGCTGATTAATGTATGATAGCACCTTATCCGGCACCAAATAGCGAACAGACCTTTTAGAAGTGATCATTTCCCTGATTGCGGTGGAAGAAATCTTTACAAGCGGAACATCAAACCATTTGATATTTTTATAACCGCTCCATTTCTTTTCCGGTATTGCAGAACGCTTATAAATAAACAATGTAAAATTCTCCAGGATCTCCTGGTAATCTTTCCATTTGCGAATAGATTGAAGGCTATCTGATCCCATGATTATAGAAAAATTTTTCACGGGATATTTTTTTCTTAAGTATTGAAGGGTATTAATTGTATAGGAAGGCAAGGGAAGATTGAATTCCACCCTGCTGACTTTAAATTTTTTATTTCCTTCTATAGCTAACTGCGCCATTTTAAACCGCGCCTCCGGATCTGCCAGTTGACTCCTCTGCTTTAAAGGATTTTGCGGTGATACAATAAACCATACCTCCTCAAGATCTGCATATTCAAGCAGGTAATTTGCAATAATGAGATGCCCTGTATGTATTGGATTGAAGGAACCGAAAAAAAGACCCGTCATCAGTAAAATTAACTGACAAAAATAATGGTTCATTAACTATCCACGATTACCCGAATAGTTTGTACTTGTACTAAAGAGGCTTAAACCGCTCAAAAGACTGCTTGCACTCAAAACAAAAATGCATGCTTCTGCATAATGTAGAACCAAACAGAGAATTCATGGTGGTATCATTGCTTCCACAAAAAGGGCAAACCGACTTGTTAATTTCATCGAGAGAAAACTCACCCTTATGAAGAAGCGGAGTTCCCAATCCGAATTGTACTAATTTCTCCTTTCCTTCCTCCGTTATCCGGTCTGAATTCCAGGAAACTGTATTATCGACTATCACATTTACAGATTCAAAACCTACCTGATGAGCGGTCTCTTTTATTTGCTGTTGCATCATTTTTATTGCCGGGCAAGCAACAAACGTAGGAGTTATTTTTATGGTGATCGAATGGTTTTCTATTTCAATCTTGCTGATAATTCCAAGGTCAACAACCGATAAAACCGGAATTTCGGGATCCATTACAGATGCCAGTGCATTCCAGACTTCTTTAATATCTGCAGCTTTTTCAATTAAATCATTCATCTGATACAATTTATATAATCATTTCAACTACCACTCCACCTTTTCCTCCAGCTTAAAAACTTGTGTCATTTCTTCCAGAATACCATGGAGGAATTCAGTATGATGTCCCTTTCTGCCTCCAAAGCCAGCCATTTTATTTTCTACAACAGGAATTTCTAATCCTGCTTTTTTTGCCAGATCACCAACTTTTTCTTCCCACAAAGACTTTAATTTATTTTCTCCAGAAAAAATTTTATCGTTAATCAGTTCCTGCTCATTATCCGGGATTTCAAACATGCCAAGCGCTAAGGAATAAGTATTGTTTAAGGCGGACTGCAATCTATTGTAACTTTCATCTGTTCCCCGGCTTAGCCGCATTACCCATGAGTCAGCGTGCAGTACATGGTATTTCAACTCACCTTTAATTTTCCGGGCCAATGCGGACAGGGGCCCGTATGCAGAATTGCTGAATAAATCATATCGAAGCAGCTCAGCATGGTCGAAGAGAAAATGCCGGATGGTTGTGAAATCATATTCCCCTATTGGCAATTCCACCATATGGCAGCAATAAAATTCTTTTTCAGGTCTCCTGAAGGCAAGGTGGTCGGGTTCCGGTTCGCCAAGCTGATCATGTAAGATGGTATACAGGGCAAGCGCATGACCGATCTTATCCTGCGCCATAGAAGAAAAAGCAATATCTTCCTCCAGTATCGGGCCCAATCCCGTCCATTCACTATTCCGATGACCAAGAATTAACGCATCGTCAGCAGTTTTTAAAAGTAAGTTTCTAAGAGCCTGCATTCTGAAGCTTATGGTCTTTTTTAAACTGATTTATTTTATCCCTTAATTTATAGCCTCCCGCTTCCCGATACATTTTTTCCGAAGTAGTTTCAAACATATCCTCATTTTCATAGCCAAGGGAATAGACATCAGAAGTTCTAACCACCCAGATATTTGCACATTTCAATCGCCGTCCGAACTGTTCTTTTGCAAACACAAGCGCCATTTCAGGATCAGGCGCATGCACTACTCCGGCATGTACATGTTGTTCTCCCCGCTTTTTTTGATGAAAAACTTCGTAAGTGCCCCACTCTTCCATTTGATTTACGTGGTTATAAGAAAGCGATCGCTCGATATCAAGCCGTTTAATGCGGGGATCGATTATCGGAGTTTTGGTTTTCATCTGTTTAACAATTAAGCAATGTTGCCTTATTATGCTAAAGGAATTGAGAATTGCTGACGTGGATTCATCAGAGCCTGGCGCACCCAGCTGCCATGCTCTTCTGCAAACTTTCTGGTTGCTATGCGTTCTGCATTACAGGGCCCGTCACCGTTTATTACTTTATAAAATTCTTCCCAGTCTGGTTCCGTATATTCCCATATCCCGGTTTCCAGATTTTTCTTGAGTAAAGGATCCGGCAATGTTAAACCTACCTCCCATATTTTAGGGACATATGAATCTAAAAATTGCTGCCGCATATGGTCATTACTTGCCATTTTCACTTTCCATTTCATCAGTTTTTCCCCGTGAACAGAGAGCGTGTCGGAAGGTCCGAAAAAGTGCATAATTGGCTGCCACCAGCGATTTAAAGCTTCCTGCAACATCTCCTGTTGTGAAAAGGATCCAAGTGCCAATGCTACAAAAGCATCGTAACCCTGCTTTATATGGAAAGATTCTTCATAACAAATTCTTTCCAAAGCGCGGCAATAGGGACCATAAGAGCCTTTTGAATTTGCCACCTGATTAATGATAGCGGCTGCATCAATTAAAAATCCTATTACCGTTACATCCGCCCATGTCTTTGCAGGATAGTTGAAAACATTTGAGTATTTTGACTTGCTGTTTAACAAATCTGTAATCATTTCTTCCCGTGATTTACCCAAAGTTTCAGCTGCATTATATAATAGCTGAGCATGACCTACTTCGTCCTGTACTTTGGCTATTAAGGCTAATTTTCTTTTAAAACCCGGTGCACGTGTAATCCATGCTCCCTCTGGCAATGCGCCCATTATTTCACTGTTGGCATGTTGTTCAATTAACCGGATTAACTGGCGCCTGTACTCATAAGGCATCCAATCCTGTGGCTCAACCTTTTCGCCTTCATTTATTTTTGCTTCGAACGCTTCAAGTAATAAAGGATCATCATTGTGATCATCTATTTCTTTTTGTGTAGGATCTGAAAAAATGTAACCGCCGCCGTACATAATTATAGGTTTGAATTTACGATTGGTTAACTGGTTTGAAGGGTATTTTTCATTCCGTTTAAAATTAGTTTGGAAAGATTTTCAGCAATTTGCGTGGGAGTAAATTTGCCATTAGGATCGTACCATTCATAGACCCAGTTCAAGGATGAAAAGATCGTAAGAACGGTAAATGTTTCATCCTGCTTATCGAAGATATTCTTATTCATGCCTTCCCTGATAATCTTCCGGAAGATTGCTTCATATTTGCGTCTCATCTCTTTAAATTCCGAAAGGAAGGGTTCACTCAGATAACGCCAATCATGAAAAAAAACCGCTGATGCATCTGTGTTGGAGGTAATAACCTTTATGTGTGAAGTAATTGCCCTGATAAGCTGCTTATCCTGGAACTTTTCTTTATTAATAGCTTCTTCAATTCCATTAAAAAATTCATCGGCCATCCGGAAACATATTTCTTTCAGAATGCTTTCCTTGGAATCGAAATGGTTGTAAAAGCTCGCAGCTTCTATCCCCACATGGTCTGCTAACTCCCGCATAGAAACTGCACGATATCCTTTCTCCCTGAATTTGTTTTGCGCAATTTGAGTTATCTGGTCTTTCCTTTTAATTGTACGGTCTTTTGGCATTACTAACTAACATTTGTTAGCAAAAATAATTCAAATTTCTAAATGGAGAAAAATAGTGTAGATGGGTAATAATAGAATTGAAAAAACTTTAGGCAGTATGTCTTCAATGATTATTGAAAATCTATAATTTAAATTAACTGCAAGAAGAATTGAATTGGATCTCTTATCCGGTTTTTGTTTCTCCGGATTCCTTTACGTACCTTTGATTGCGATTGATTTAAGAGGGGACAAACAGTCCCCTCTTTTATTTTCATGTGTTAAAAATGAATTTGGAACTACGGATTAAAGAATTAGTAAAGGCACTTCTTGAAGAAAAAGATGGTTACCTGGTAGATTTGAAATTATATGCTCAGGAAGTTCAGGTATTTATTGACCGGGATCCCAATATCACAATTGCTGATTGCGCTTATGTCAGCAGGACTTTGGAAAAAGAGCTAAACAAAGAATTCGCATTTTCTGAGGAATACGCACTTGAAGTATCATCACCTGGATTAGATCAGCCTTTAAAAGTAATCCGACAATATAAAAAGAGCATTGGCAGAAAGGTAGACGTCATTCTTGTTTCTGGCGAAAAAAAATTGGGCATACTTATACATGCCGATGAAGAAAAAATTATACTGGAAGAAACAAACCTGTCAAAGATAAAAAATAGTAAACCTCAGCAGATTGAAATTCCTTTTTTGAGTATTAAATCAACCAGTTTAGTGATCACCTTTTAAAAACTAACCTCATGAACAGCCAGGGATTAGTAGATTCCTTTTCCGAATTTAAAGACTTCAAAAATATTGATCGTCCTACCATGATGAAGGTGCTTGAAGATGTATTTCGCACCTTGCTTAGGAGAAAATATGGTTCCGATGATAATTTCGATATTATTGTAAATACAGAAAAGGGAGATTTGGAAATCTGGCGCCGCCGTACCATTGTTGAGGATGGCGCGGTGGAAGATGCGAATACGCAAGTGGCCCTCTCTGAAGCGCAGCGCATAGAACCCGACTTTAGTGTTGGGGAAGAGGCTATTGAGGAAATTACCTTTGAATCATTTGGCAGAAGGGCCATTCTTACTGCAAAGCAAACCCTGGCATCAAGGGTTTCAGAATTAGAAAAAGATGAGCTCTTTAAAAAATACCAGGATCGTATAGGAGAAATTGTTACAGGGGAAGTCTACCAGGTATGGAAGAAAGAAACACTGTTGCTCGATGATGAAGGTAACGAGTTGATCCTTTCAAAAAATGAACAAATACCTTCTGATTTTTTTAAAAAAGGAGATAATGTAAGGGCCGTAGTAAAATCTGTTGATATGAGAAACAACAGCCCTGTGGTGCTTCTTTCACGGGCCGATAATTCATTTCTGGCGAAGCTCCTCGAACAGGAAGTGCCTGAAATTTTTGATGGCCTTATCACCATTAAGCGTATGGCCCGTGAGCCGGGCGAGCGTGCGAAAGTGGCTGTAGAATCATATGATGATCGTATTGACCCGGTAGGTGCATGCGTGGGTATGAAGGGATCAAGGATACATGGTATTGTCCGCGAACTTCGGAACGAGAATATAGATATTATCAATTACACAAACAATAACCAGCTTTTTATTACCCGCGCTCTTACGCCTTCTAAAATTTCTTCAATGGAAATTGATGAAGCAGAAAAAAAGGTATCCGTGTTTTTAAAACCCGATCAGGTTTCACTGGCTATCGGTAAAGGAGGATTAAATATTAAGCTTGCCAGCAGGATTACAGGATATAATATCGATGTTTTCCGCGATGTGGCAAATGAGGAATACGATATTGATCTGGATGAATTTACCGATGAAATAGACGACTGGATCATAGATACGCTTAAAGGAATAGGCTGCGATACGGCAAAGAGTGTGCTGGAGCTTAGTAAGGAAGAGCTGGTGCGCCGTACCGATCTTGAAGAAGAAACGATAAATGAAGTACTAAGAATTCTGAGATCAGAGTTTAATGAAGGAAAATAATTAGATAATTTAATGAGTAATGGATTTTAATATTTAAAGCTTTTATACAGTAGTTAAACCCGCAAAGTGGTTTTTTAATCCGATCTTTGCAATGAAAATCTTCGAAGCGAGCGAAGAAAAAATTGATGGCAGAAGTACTAACAGAAAAAAGAATTGCTGCAGTTGCTAAAGAACTGAATGTAGGGGTTGCTCACCTTGTGGAACACTTGCAGCATAAAGGTTTTAAGGTCGATAACCGGCCTACTACCAAGATTACGCCGGACATGTATGAGGCCCTGCTTAAAGAATTTCAGCAGGACAAAACTGATAAAATACAAGCTGATAAAATAAGCCTGGGTTCCAAGCTCTTTAAAAGTGAGGAAAAAGAAATTATTGCCCCCAAAAAGAAAATAGAAGCTGAGAATGAAATTTTTGTAAAAAATCTTGCGCCCTCCCCTCCACCAGCCCGTGTAATTGAAAAGAAACCCCCTGTTCCGGAAATTAAAGAACCACCACTTGAAAAAGAACCGGTAAAAGAACCTGTCATTAAAGAGCCGGAGGTGAAAGAGGCAAAAGCGGATATACTAGAAGGACCGAAAGTAGTAGGCGTAATTGATCTTGAAAAGCTTGAAACAAAAACACGGCCTGATAAGAAAAAGCCGGTAGCACAGGAGCCTGTTGAAAAAGCAAAAGAACCTGAAGTAATACCTTCAGAATCAAATGTACCGGAACAGACCGAGGCAGAAATTCCGGTATCAGCAGAATCAGCTGCTAATGTTGAGCCCGCAGTTGAAATAACAGAAGAAACTGATGCTGATAAAAAATCCGAAACTCCGGCAGTAGAAGTAAAGAAGACAGCGTATGAAAGGTTGGATGGTCCTAAGGTAATAGGCAAGCTGGATCTTGCCAATATTAAAAGCAAGCGCGCTGATTATTCTGACATTATTAAAGCCGGAAAAGATCAAAAAAGAAAACGCAAGCGCATCTACACCATTGACCGTCCGGAGACTCCTGAACAGAAGCTGGAAAGAGAAAAAAATCAACGTCCGCCTCTACAGCGTGATGATCGCAGGCCACCGTTTCAACGGGATATCAGGGAAAACCGTGATCTTAAAAAACGTCCTGACCGTGATGTAGCTCCTGAAGTCTCTCAAAAAGAAATTCAGGAGAAAATCAGGGAGACTATGGCTCGGCTTAGTGGCACTACAAAAGGAAAAAGCTCAAAAGCAAAGTACCGCCGTATAAAAAGAGAAGAAGCGGCCGGAGAGCAAACAATGGATGAAGGAAAGACAGTAATACAGGTTACTGAATTTATATCTGTAGCAGAATTAGCAAGTTTATTGAATGTTTCGGTTACTGACGTTATTAAGAATTGCCTCAACCTGGGTATTATTGTTTCTATAAACCAGAGGCTTGACGCTGAAATTATAGAACTGGTTGCACATGAATTCGGAGCCGATGTTGAATTTATTTCTGTAGAGGAACAGGATGAATTTGAAGAGGAAGCGGAGGAAGATAAGCCTGAAGATCTGGAACACAGAGCACCCATAGTTACCATTATGGGTCATGTGGATCATGGTAAGACTTCCTTACTGGATTACATACGGCAGTCAAATGTAGTAGCGGGCGAAAAGGGTGGCATCACGCAGCATATTGGTGCCTACGAAGTAGAAGTCGGAAATAAAAAAAGGATTACTTTCCTTGATACGCCGGGGCATGAAGCCTTTACTGCCATGCGCGCCCGCGGAGCAAAGCTTACGGACATTGCAGTAATTGTAATTTCTGCTGATGACAGCGTAATGCCTCAAACGAAAGAGGCGATTAGCCATGCCCAGGCCGCCGGTGTACCGATGATATTTTCATTTAATAAAATGGATAGGCCAGGGGCAAATGCAGATAATATAAGGCAGCAGCTCGCAAGCATGAATTTACTGGTAGAAGAATGGGGAGGAAAATACCAATCCCAGGAAATTTCTGCCAAGCAGGGTACCGGAGTGGATTCACTACTTGAAAAAATTCTTCTTGAAGCTGAATTACTGGATGTAAAAGCAAATGCCCGCAAGGTTTCATCAGGAACTGTTATTGAAGCAACACTTGATAAAGGGCGTGGCTATGTAGCTACTTTATTGGTACAGGAAGGAACCTTAGAACAGGGAGACGTAATTGTAGCAGGAAGTCATTTTGGAAAAATAAAAGCCATGTTTAATGAAAGAGGCGGAAAGCTTCTTTCTGCAGGTCCGTCAACACCCGTTTTAGTATTGGGACTTGATGGTGCACCTCAGGCTGGTGAAAAATTTAAAGAATTTGATGAAGAGCAGGAAGCAAAACAGGTTGCTTATAAGCGCCAGCAAATTCTACGGGAACAGGGCATCCGAACGAAAAAGCATATTACACTTGATGAAATAGGCAGGCGCCTTGCACTTGGTAACTTTAAAGAGCTGAATGTTATTGTAAAGGCAGACTTTGATGGATCGGTGGAGGCCTTAACCGATTCACTCCTGAAGCTTTCTACTCCTGAAATTCAGGTAAATGTGGTTCACAAAGCAGTAGGTCAGATTACAGAATCCGATGTATTGCTTGCTTCTGCCTCGGATGCCATTATTATTGGATTCCAGGTTCGTCCTTCGCAAAGTGCACGAAGAATTGCTGAAAAAGAAAACATTGAGATACGGCTCTATTCAATCATCTATGATGCGATTGATGAATTAAAGAGTGCCATGGAGGGTATGCTTGAACCCAAGATTGAAGAAAAAATAGTGGGAAATGCAGAGGTTCGGGAAGTGTTTAAAGTTACCAAAGTGGGTACCGTGGCCGGTTGCTTTATGACAGAAGGAAAGATTACCCGTAATACCAGGGTGCGCCTGGTTCGCGATGGTATTGTTATATATTCCGGCGAATTAACTTCTCTGAAACGCTTTAAAGACGATGTAAAAGAAGTAGCGAGCGGGCAGGAATGCGGTATTGCTATTAAGAACTTTAATGATATAAAAGCAGGAGACATAATTGAGGGATATGAGGAGACTGAAGTGAAGAGAACATTATAGTTATTAATCCCCAATTGATTTTTACAACGCTCCAATCCAGGAGCGTTTTTTATTTATGCTTGCCGCTTTTATTTGAAAAATGCTTCCTGTCTGCCTCATAGAATTCAGCTTAACAGTTAAATCCTTTTTAGTTTAAGTTGACTCGAACAAAATTGTTTACCATGCAATCATCAAAAAAAAGAATTGCTGAATATCAACGCCAGTATATAAAAGACAAAAATATATCTGTAAAAAAAGAAAAGCCTGATCAGGACGAATTGCGGAAAAAGGTATTGGCAAGAAAATTCAGGCTATCTGTCAATAAGAAAAAAGGGGAACACGGTACTTTGTAGTGTAAAACTCCAGCCAAAAAATATTCTAAGTATTTGGCAACATGATTGTTAGTATGATTTGTACAAACCAGTGAGTTTATTGCCGGTTTCATATTTTTAATAAAGTTACAATTCGATGTTGTAGTAAAATCCTTATCTATGAAGCTCGTTAAAACTTCTTCGAGACCAGAAAATCATTATTCAAAATCTTTGGGACCCGTATCAGATCTTGAATCTCATGAGCATCCGGAATGGTGGCGGTTTATTTTTAATTCCCTGTATTTAATGACCGATTGAGATGTAGTAGAAGATGACCAGATAACCAGCTATGAAACAGAGAGATTTCTTCACATATTAAACATTGATAAAAAAGCAAGGATTCTCGATTTATGCTGTGGTCAGGGAAGGCACACTTTTAAGATGTATGAAAATGGATATAGAAATGTAGAAGGGCTTGACAGATCCCATTACTTAATTTCAAAGGCGAGGAAAATAAGTAAGGAAAATGATTTTTCAATCAGGTTCAGGGAAGGGGATGCAAGAGAACCTTTTTTTAATGACGACTCCTTTGATGCCGTAATGTTGCTTGGTAATAGTTCGGTTACTTCGAGTCTTGTAATGATGATCTGAAAGTTTTACAATCTGTATGGCGGATATTAAGACCAGGCGGCAAAATACTGATAGATGTGGCGGATGGAATTTTCTCAAGCATTCATTTCAACCGCGCTCATGGGAATGGATTGGTAATAAATATTTTGTTTGCCGCGAACGTTGCTTATCATCAACCGGAAAAAAAATTATTTCCCGGGAAATTATCAATCATACTGATAAAGGCGTGATAGCCGATCAGTTTTATTCAGAAAATTTGTATTCAAAGGGTCGTTAAAAAAATTGTTGAAAGAGGCAGGTTTTGAGGATATTGATATCCATCCGCTGTTAAATGTAAATTCCCAAAGAAACCAGGATTTAGGAATGATGCAGCAAAGAATTATTCTAAGCGCTTGTGCGGAAAAAATCTTTAGAAATAGTTTCTAAGGTGTTCTTCTCCAATATCACAATCTACCGGCAGCCTGTTATTAATTATTGATTGCCCTCAACTTCTACAGACTCAACAGCCGGAAGCGGCGCAGCTTGAATAGTCTTATGATCCTTAAAAAATTTTCTCTGAAAAAGCATGATCAGTATAACACCAATAGAGATAGAGGCGTCAGCTACATTAAAGATGGGTCTGAAAAAAATTAAATACTGACCTCCCCATATTGGAAGCCAATGAGGAAGATACCCTTCATAAATTGGGAAATAAAGCATGTCGACTACCCTTCCATGAAGCCAGTTAGCATAACCCCCTTCCGAAGGTAATAATGAAGCTAACTGAGAAGGGGTACTTAATGAAAAGATTTTCCCGTAAAAAACAGAGTCGAGTATATTGCCTATGGCACCCGCCATAATAAGGGATATTGCGCTAACAAATCCGGGATGAGCTTTTTGCTTTATCAATTTTAATAAATAGTATCCAATAGCCACTACGGCGAGTATTCGAAACAAGGTGAGCAATAATTTTCCATACTCGCCCCCCCAGCTAAGCCCAAAAGCCATTCCTTCATTTTCAATAAAATAAATATAAAACCAGCTGAAAATTTGCAGACTTTGAGTGTAGAGGAAATGCAGCTTTACCCAAAATTTAATACCCTGATCAAGGGCAAGCACGGAAATAACAATCGAGAAAGGAAGCAGGTATTTCTTCAAGTGTGCGACTTCATCATTTTAGCTTCCATACTGAGAGTGGCATGGGGAACTGCCTTTAACCGGTCTTTTTCTATGAGCTTACCAGTTACTCGGCAAATACCGTATGTTTTATTCTGAATACGGATTAATGCCTTATCCAGATGATCTATATACAGTATCTGACGCGCTGCCATCTGGTTTAAATACTCCCGTTCCATGCTGCTCGATCCATCATCGCTGGAGGCGAATTTGTTTTCTGTATCATCCGTTCCATTATCGCCGGTACGGTTAATCTGGTCTTGTAAATACTTGAGTTCTTTTCTTGAAGCTTCCAGCTTTTCCTTAATAAGCTGTTTAAATTCAACAAGCTCTGTATCGCTGTAGCGGGTTCTAACATCTTCCATTCTTCCGCTAGTCAAAAGCTTGGGGGAACTCTGCGTAGCTTTTAGTTTTCCCTTAATTTCTGCCTTTTCATTTGGCCGGATCACATGCTTAAGCTTTTCTACTGCCCTGGAAACTAATTTCTTTATGACTCCATTCTTTTTAGATGCGGGCCTTTTCGTTTTAGCAGCAGATGGGAGTGTAATTTTTTTTCCTGTTCGTTTATTGGTTTTTAAGCTATTCTGAACATTAGGCTTTTGTTTTTTTTCAACTGGTTTTGCTGATCTGGCGGCAGCAGCTTTTTTTACCGGCCTGGCGGGTACACTTTTACTACTCGCTTTCATCAGGATATATTTTGTGTTTAATAATTACTTTTACCGGCAAATCGTTCACTTTAACCGGCGTTCCATCTTCCACATTATCAACCAATTCCAACTTATCGGCTAAAATTTCGCTGCAAATATAGTTTTTAAAATTTATTACACTTGCATTTATTTCTTCCTGCTTTTCAATGGATACTTCAATGCGATCCGTTACTTCATAATCACGTTCTTTTCGAAGTTTTTGAAGCTGGCTTATCAGTTCACGGGCGTTCCCTTCCTCTTTTAAAGAATCTGTAATGCTTGTATCCAAAGCCACTGTCACATTCCCAAAAGAAGCGACCTGCCAGCCGGGAATATCTTCCGAAATTATTTCTACCTCATTAATGTTAACCGTTATCCTGTCTTCCCCGGCATCAAGATCTATAGAGCCAAACAACTCCAGGTTTTGTATTTGTTCCGTACGAAGGCTGGTAAGTTGCTCATTAACGATTTTCATTCCTTTTCCGAGCCTGGAGCCGAGCAATTTAAAATTAGGTTTTACTTTCTTCGTAACCAGTCCTGAAGTATCCGTTACAAAGTCAAGTTCCTTTGCATTAACTTCAGCAAGAATCAGGTCCCGCACTTTCATTACCTGGTCACGAAAACTTTCATCAGAATAAGGTATCATAATGCGGCTCAATGGCTGCCTCACTTTAATATTTACCTTTTTTCGCAACGATAGTACCAAAGAAGAAATATCCTGTGCCCATTTCATCCTTTCTTCCAACTGCTTATCAATCAGTGAAGAATCAAGTACCGGATATTGAGTAAGATGTACTGAAAGCTCAGTTTTCTGTTTGGTAACTTCGTTTAGGTTTTGAAAAAGCCATTCTGAAAAGAAGGGAGAAACAGGCGCCATCAACTGAGCAAGGGTTTCTAAACAAGTATATAAAGTCTGATACGCGGATACCTTGTCTTCGAAATATTCACCTTTCCAAAATCTCCGGCGGCAAAGCCGTACGTACCAGTTACTCAAATTTTCATCTACAAATTCCTGAATGGCACGTGTTGCTTTTGTGGGTTCATAATCTTCGAGGTAGCCATTAACGTCCTTAATCAGGGTATTAAGCAAAGAAATAATCCATCTGTCAATTTCAGGTCTTTCATGCACTGGTACTACCTTTTCCTGATATATAAACCCATCGATGTTAGCATAAAGAGAAAAAAAGGCGTAAGTATTATAAAGTGTTCCAAAGAGCTTCCTGCGAACTTCATCAATCCCTTCCATGTCGAATTTCAGATTGTCCCAGGGTTGCGAGTTCGTGATTAAATACCACCTGGTTGAATCAGCGCCATAATTGTCCAGGGTTTCAAATGGTTCTACCACATTTCCGATCCTTTTCGACATTTTATTACCGTACTTATCAAGCACCAACCCATTTGCTACTATATTTTTAAAGGCAACACTATCAAAGAGCATCACTGCAATTACGTGAAGCGTAAAAAACCATCCGCGGGTTTGGTCAACTCCTTCTGCAATAAAATCTGCCGGGAAATTTTCTTTAAACGTTTGTTCATTTTCGAAGGGATAATGCCATTGAGCATAGGGCATAGCACCTGAATCAAACCAAACATCTGCAAGATCCGGAACACGATACATTGGTTTTGCCTGGGGTGAGAGAAGTATTATGTCATCAACGAAAGGCTTATGGAGATCAACAGTTTTTAATAATCCTGTTTCCGGATCGCGTATTGGATTTTCCTTCATCAGTCCTGAAGCCACTGATTTCTCAATTTCCTTTGCAAGCTCTTCCAAAGAACCGATGCAGATTTCTTCTTTGCCATCTTCCGTTTTCCAAATAGGCAAAGGCGTTCCCCAAAACCTGGACCTTGAGAGGTTCCAATCCTGAAGATTTTCAAGCCAATTGCCGAAACGCCCGGTGCCTGTAGCTTCCGGTTTCCAATTGATCGTTTTATTTAATTCAATAAGCCTTTCTTTTGAGGCTGTAGTTTTAATGAACCACGAATTAAGAGGGTAATATAGAAGAGGCTTATCTGTACGCCAGCAATGCGGGTATGAGTGTTCAAACCTTTCAATCTTAAAAGCTTTATTTTCTTTTTTTAATTTGATGGCAATCCTTTCATCTACAGACAAATACCGGTCACCGCCCTGTTTTTGTTTTTCTATTTTCTTCTCTTCATCAGTTAAGTACTGTTCCTTGACAAATTCACCTGCGAAATCAACTATCTCTTTTACAAACCGGCCTCTATTATCAACCACGGGGGCATCATTACCCATCTCATCCTTTACCAGGATAGAAGCAATATTATTGGCTTTACATACCCGAAAGTCATCCGCACCAAATAGCGAAGCTGTGTGAACAATGCCAGTACCTTCCTCGGTAGATACAAAATCACCCAGCACTACTTCAAAGACTTTACCTGAAGGTTTCACATAAGGCATTAACTGCTCATACTTAACTCCTTCAAGTTGCTTTCCTGCCACATCAAAAAGAATTGTGAATGGAATGTCTTTATCGCCTTCCTTGTATTGTTCAAATGGCAGGTTAGTGTTTTTTTCGGGAAAGTATTTACCTCTTAAATCTTTAGCAAGAATTACGGTAACCGGCTTGAAAGTGTAGGGATTAAAAGTTTTAATACCTGAATAAGTAATGTTTTCTCCAACGGCTAATGCGCAATTTCCGGGGAGTGTCCATGGTGTAGTGGTCCAGGCAAGAAAAAAGAGATCATCACCCGAATCCTTAAAGAGAAATTTGGATTTTTCTGCGGGAATTATTTTGAACTGAGCCACTATAGAAGTATCCTTTATTGGCCGATACGTTCCGGGCTGGTTTAACTCATGTGAGCTTATACCGGTGCCGGCTGCAGGCGAATAGGGTTGAATGGTATAGCCATGGTACACATATCCTTTATCGTAAAATTTCTTCAATAACCACCATAATGTTTCTATATAATTAGTTTCAAACGTGACATAAGGGTGCTGAAGGTCAACCCAATAACCCATTTTTAATGTTAAATCCTCCCATATGTCTTTATATTTCATCACCTCTTCCCGGCAGGTTCGGTTGTACTCTTCTACTGATATGGTTTTACCAATATCATCTTTTCGAATCCCTAATAATTTTTCCACGCTTAGCTCTACCGGCAATCCATGGGTATCCCAACCGCTTTTACGTTGTACCTGGAATCCTTTCATAGTCTTGAAGCGGCAAAAAAGGTCCTTAATTGTTCTGGATAAAACATGATGAATTCCCGGTTTTCCATTCGCCGAAGGAGGCCCTTCATAAAATACAAATGGTATTTTTTCTTCGCTGCCGGAAACACTTTTTTCGAAAATCTTATTGTCTTTCCAGAATTGAAGGATTTCCCGGTCTATAGCCGGAAGATTTAATGATTTATATTCAGGATAATCTTTCATTCACATTAATTAATCGGTATAACAGTTGAGCAGCAAAAACTTGTTGCCCCTGGTTTTAGTTGGAATGCGGTTAATTTTACCGCTTAATTATGCAGCAAAGTTACAAAAGAGAAGGGGACAGTTAGGTAGTTTACGATCCTTACAGCAATAACAGCAGCTATAATAATTCGCCCGGAATTAAAGTTTTGGTAATCTTTTTTGGATCAGTATCTATAGCCATGTAATAACAATAGATTAAGAGATATAAGATTTCTGATAATGTATATTTTAGTGCAGTCATTACACAATCAACCTGAAAACAATGATGAAAGTTTCTAGCATTTTTTTATCAATATGGCTATTATCCCCAACAGCAATCGCTCAATTTGCTTATATCAGCCCTGAACCTTCATCCCGTCATCATTTTCCTGAAACGAATATTATTTTAAAAAATGGAGACCTTATTGATGATAAAAGCCTTGATGGTAAAAAGCTGCTAACTATTACCGGTTCCTTAAGCGGCGAACACTCCTGGATGGCACAGCTTAGTGATGATAATAAAACAATAATCATAAAGCCACAACCGGCATTTGTATATAGCGAAACCGTTTCTGTGACTGTCCATTCGGGTATTAAAAAAACCAGCAAAGAAAAAATTCAAGGTGTATCGTTCACTTTTTACATAAAGCCGGAATCAACACCGCAGGAACAAGTACGGTTTCTACAGGCAAACCATGATCGTCTCGCTGAAGAAAGTTTCCATACTATAAATTTAAAATCACAAGCAAACAAGATCCCTTTGCCTGCGACTACAATTTACCCTCTGGATTCAATGCCTGCTTTTAAGATTAACATTAATAATAATCCTGCATCCGGTCAGATTTTTTATTGCAACCATGAAGATCAGGATGTGCTTGGGCACGTAGGAACAAATTCTTTTTTAACCATTATAAAAAACAATGGCAATATCGTTTGGGCGCGGGATGTTGGAAGCAATGGCCGCGATTTTAAAATAAATGTAAGCGGGTATCTCACTTATTTTGTTGATGACCGTGCGATCTGGATGGTGATGGATTCCAATTATAACATTATTGATTCCGTTCAATGCGGAAACGGCTTGGAAAAATCTACAAACAACCATGAATTTATGATGTATCCGGACGGCCATTCTTTTGTGTTTGCTTACGATAATGAAACTACGGATTTGACTGCTTATGGCGGATTGCCCGATGCCGTGGTGCAATACCCGGTGATCCAGGAATTAGATGCCAGTCACAACGTGATTTTTGAATGGAGAACCATGGACCATTTTAAAATTACTGACGCTGATCAGTATGTTTCCCTGACTAATGCAACGGTAGACTTTGCGCATACCAATTCTCTTGAAAGAGATGCAGATGGAAACCTTTGGATTTCAAACAGGAATATGGATGAATTAACTAAGATAAATCATAAAACCGGTGCTATTATATGGCGCATGAATGGAGAAAATAACCAATTCACTTTCGTGAATGATAATATTCCTGAACATTTCTCAAACCAGCATGACTTGCGGCTGCTGGGCAACGGCCACATTACACTGTTCAACAATGGAAATCATCTTGATCCTTTAATCAGCAGTGCAAAAGAATATATGGTTGATGAAAAAAAGAAAAAAGTAACGCTGATCTGGTACTATGAACATCCGGATGTTAACGGGAACCACGTATTCGGGAGTGCAACAGGAAATGCCCAACGATTGCCAAACGGTAATACTATGATTGATTGGGGCCTTATTCCCCTTAATGAAGGAATGCCTAATCAAACTGAAGTAGACTCAAATAAGGTAATCCGCTGGGAAATGACCTTTGATTCTGCCGGTGAAAAGTGTTACCGTGTACATAAATATGTCTGGAATCCATGCAGCAGAATTACCGGTTATACAATGGATGCAGTTCCGAAAGAAAAGAATGCATCTCTAAGCTGGGGTGAGGCTACCGGAGGAGCAAAATATCGTGTAAACTACCGTGTTAAGGGAACCACTTCATGGATTAAAGCAGGAAATACTGCAAACACAACTATGACGATAAGAAATTTGACCCCCGCTACGAAGTACGAGTGGCAGGTACTTACCTTATGTGATAACAATGAGACATCTAACTATTCTTCTATTTCCAGGTTTACCACGCTCGCTGCAAAGAATATCCTGACCGATCTAATAATTAATGGGCAGTTAATTGCTGATGTATATCCAAATCCTGCCGGTCAGAAATTAAATATTGCAATCAATGAACCCGGAGATAACCAGTTATCTGTTGAGATAAGAAACATTTTTGGAGTAATAGTAAAGCATTCGGATTTCAATACAGATAATGGTCACCAGCTAATAGCCATCGCCGTGGATGCGCTCACTTCAGGTATTTATATAGCAGAGATTCATTGCAATTCGAAAACGGTAGTTAAGACATTTTTAAAGCAATAGCAGATTAGTGATATCATCAAGTATCCTTGCAGCGAATAACCGATTTGTTGCACATAAATGATTTACTGAAAAGGTCTGCTATTTTCAAAGACGGATAATTCCACTTCAATAAATTGAATACTCCGGGGACAAATTTTTTTTATTAACTGCTTGTTCCTATTTTTCATTATAAAAATTAAATTGAATTCCCAAAAATTAATTGAGAATAAGAGGGTTTAAGATCTAATTTTTGTATCTATGCTTATCAAAACCATTTAAGGATTCAATAATTATGAACTAAATTGAAACAATAAACCGGTTTCAATTAATAAACGATCCCTAAAAAAAGTAAAAGCGTACATTAGATCGTACAGCTTATTTGTCTCACAAAACGTTCGATTTTTTATGGCAAAAGACAAATTGTACAATTTGGTGCATTCCCTTTCGAATTCAGAGAAGAAGTTTTTCCGGCAATATGCAAAGAGATGGATGATTGAAGCTGAAGCTGGCTATTTAAAATTATACGATGCTATTGAGGCTCAGGAGGAATACAGTGAAGCATTATTAAAAAATAAATTCCCATCCTACGAAAAGAATTTCCATAAGGCCAAGGCATATCTATACGACCTTATACTGAAATCACTGGTTATTCAGCAAGAAAAAACCTCATCATATACGGAAGCATTGTACTTGCTGAGCACCGTAGAAATTCTCAGCGAAAAAATGCTAATCAATGAAGCATTGGAACAGATAAAAAAGGTAAAGGACATTGCGGAGGCATATGATTTTAATGAATTGAAATTTGCTACCTACCGCTGGGAATATGCATTGATTGCTACGTCTACCCTTACTTATGCACCGGATGATTTATCTTTTGAAAACTATGAAGAAAAGCTAGCAGTAATCCGGCAAATATCCGACATCACTGAAATGAGGCAATATTATTTTCAGCTCAGTGAATTGAGTGGAAGTAAAACAGGCGCACTGCAACCAGAAATGTTTTCGCAGATAAAAGACATTTACGATAAACCCATGCTCGCCGATAATAAGGAATATGGCTCTAAATCTATCCAGCGCTTGTATTTGGGCTTAAAATATATGCAGCATAAATTCATGGGAAAGAAGAAGGAAGCACTTGAATACATACAGCAGCTTGCCGCCTTGTGCGAAAAATTTTCAATGCGTTTTTATTTTCATGAATTTCAATTGATCTATTGCTATTATAACCTGATTAATGAATACCTCGAAAATGAATGTCAGCAGGAAGCCGGGCACTACCTAGAAAAACTAAGACAGCTTAGCGTAAATACTGAACCCAACCGCTATTTTCAATTTCACCTTTTATTCTCAAACGAGCTGAATTACCATACTAAATATGGAAATACTAAAGCCTGTATGAAGCTTATAAAAGAGTACTATAGTTCAGTGAACCAGCGTACAAAAGAGAGCTTCCACCGCGAAGTGGAAGTAAGGAACTATTATTCAATAATGAATTACCTGGTTCAGGCAAAGGAGTATAGCGAAGCGCTTACGTTTATTAATGTATTGCTGAATGAACGGTCTAAGGAAGTACAGGCCTTGCCCTATTTCAAGCAAGCTAAACTTTTAAACCTGGTTGCGCATTTTGAGTTGGGGAATTATGATTTGCTGGAACATATTGTACGACAGACAGAATATTTTTTAACCACCCGAAAACTGTTCTTTCAGTTTGAGAAATCATTACTGAATTTTTTCAGACAAGCGGCAAAGCCGGACATTTTGGTAAAGGAATGCTATAAAGGTCTTCAGCATAATCTTAAAGGAATTATGCAAGATTCGGCAGAAATGTTGCGTGTTCAATTTTTTAACCAATGCGGCTGGTTGAACCACCATAAAGTAGCTGAGAAATTACAAAGCTAAAACTCAGGAGTTTCAGAATAAATAACCTGCAACAGTGTTTGCCCGACAGCCTTTAGGGTATTTTTATCAATAATCTCCATATTATCTTTTTGGGTATGCCAATGGGGAGCAAAGCCGGTAGGTGAAAATTTATCGAGGTAAATAATGTCAACGGAAGGCGTTCCATTATTTTGATTTACATAGGAATGGTCATCGGTTACAGCATTTGCTCTGTCATTAATAAAAAATTTTCCATATCCAAGAGATTGAGCAGTGTTCCATATTTTTTGTTCTATGGAGGGTGCCTTATCCATAGAGAACCCTTCCATTGGAAATACGGCATTTCTTGCACCAACCATATCCAGTAAAACACCATAGTAAGCCCGGTAGTTAGCAACATGAGGATGAGCAGCCCAGTATTGAGTTCCAAGGGCATAAGCATTTTCCTCATTGGCTTTTGTTTCTTCCGATAGCGGAGGTCCATAATCTTCCACATCAAAAAACGCGATATCAATACCTGCATAGGGTGTTTGCCTGCTCATCAATCTTGCTATCTCCATTAAAACTGCTACACCGCTGCCACCGTCGTCGGCACCATCAAAAGATTTATTTTTAAGTATGCTGTCACGGTCACTCCATGGGCGCGTATCCCAATGAGCAAAAAGTAAAACGCGTTTGGGTACATCAGGATTAAAGGACGCAATAATGTTTTTACAGGGCATTTTCTGCTGGTTGTAAAGCGTTACTTCAACGTCCTGCACCATTACATTAGCCGTGTACTGCTTTACTTTTTCAGTGATCCACTGAGCGCATTTATTTTGTGCTGTGGTGCCCGGTATCCGAGGTCCGAAGGAAACCTGTTTTGCAATAAAAGCATATGCCGAATCGGCATTAAAATCAGGAACAGTGATATTCTTTATTGATGCCTCCTTTGTAGTATCCTGCTGTTGCAGGGGTGCTTTGGGATGATTGCAGGAAGCACAGGCTAACAAGAGGGTGATAACTGTGAATATCGGGAAGACAGATCTGCTGAAAGTCATTTAAAACAATGATTATTTAGCTGCGAGATAATACCTAAATATTATTTGTAATACTGAGTTTAACCCCAACTCATGAAATGAATTACCGTGCTACAGATTTAATAACGCACCCACTTTAACATTTCTTTCAAAGATGTTTTCTTCCCGTACATCAAAATGCCCGTTCGATAAATTTTTGCTGCAAGCCATACCATGAAAAAAAATCCAAACGCAAGCAAGACCATGGAAGCTACAATTTGCCAGGCAGGTGGTTCAAAGGCCAGCCGTGCAGTCATAATCACAGGGGAAGTAAAAGGTATCAGTGAAGTAATAATGGCTAATTTGCTATTCGGCTGATTCATCACTGAGATTAAAATAAGAAAGGAGATGATGATAGGAAAGGTAGCAATGAACGTAAGGGACTGATCACTTTCATCGCCGGCTGCTGCGCCAATTGCAGCAAAAACTGAGGCATACAAAAGGTATCCTCCTAAAAAGAAAAAAATAAACCCCGAAGCGATCAGAGCAAGCGGCAGTTTGCCGGCTTGTAAAACGATGTTGGCCATTTGAGGGATATTGCCCTGGGGCGCGGCTCCCGGAATATTAGAGACCTGGTTTAACTGATGGAGATCATTCGAGTAATAGCCCGTTAGAACAGATTGAATAAGAGTTACCAGTACAATCCAGATAATAAATTGTGTTAAGCCAACGAAGCCAATACCGAGAATCTTGCCCATCATCAGCTGAAACGGTTTCACAGAGGAAATTATGACCTCAGCTATGCGGTTTGACTTTTCTTCCATTACTCCGCGCATCACCAGCGTGCCATATAGAATCAGCGTGATGTAAATCATAAAACCAAGTATATAACCTACAGCTGTTGCTATTCCGGTATCACCCAGCTGGTCGTTACTTTGAACTACCTGCACTTCTGATTTATCAATATTTTCGAGGAGCTCAGGCGGAACATTCGCTTTTTCCAGGCGTAATTTTTTAAGCACGCCATTCATTTCGTCTGCTATTGCTCCCTCTGTGAGGAGGCCCAGCTGATTATGAGAATAATATTCGGCATTAGCAGGATGATCTATATTAAATTCCGCAGGGATATATAGTATTCCGGTATAACCCTTTTCTTCATAATGTTTCTGCAAAGAATCGTTGGATTCGTTTAAATAGGAAAACTTTATTTTGTCATGATCATGCAGCTTTCCCGTAAAAATCTCAGACTTATCGAGCACTGCAATATTTTCCGTTTCCATGCTCACACTTGCCAGGTAAACTGGCAGAATGGTGAAGGACGCAAGAATAAGAGGTGCAAGTAATGTGGTGATGATAAACACGCGCTTGCGTACCCTTGAAAGATATTCCCGCCGAATTATCAAAAGGATTTTATTCATGGCTTTTTCCTTCTACCTGTTCAATAAAGATTTCATTTAATGTGGGAAGCAGTTCGTTAAAAGATACAACTTTAAGTGGCTGTTGCACGAGCGTGCTTAACAGGTCATTCGAGGAATAACCATTTTTTATTTTCACTACCATTTCATGATTTACCTGGCGCACAATTGGAAAGCACTCTGCATCCAGCTGCGGCGCTGTTCCTTCATAATGAATGCTGAACTCATTCTTTTTAAAGCGCTGGCGAATTTCCTTTACACTTCCTGAGAGAATAATCTTTCCTTTATTATAAAGCACTATGTTTTCGCAGATTTCCTCAACCTGTTCCATCCTGTGTGTTGAAAAAATAATGGTAGCGCCTTTCTGCTTCAATTCATAAATGACCTCTTCGATTAATTTAGAGTTGATTGGGTCAAGGCCTGAAAAGGGCTCATCGAGAATAATTAGCTTTGGCTCATGAATGATGGTAGCAATAAACTGAATTTTTTGGGACATGCCTTTTGAAAGCTCTTCCACTTTTTTATTCCACCAATCTTTAATGTCGAACTTATCCATCCATTCAAACACCTTCCGTTTTGCATCATGTCCGCTTAAGCCTTTAAGCTGTGCCAGGTAAACCAACTGCTCCCATACCTTCATCTTCTTATACAACCCTCTCTCTTCAGGCATATATCCCATTTCTGAAGAATGTGATTCCTTCAAAGGCTGGCCATCGAATAATATGCTGCCTGAGTCGGCTGCAAGAATAGTTGTAATGATGCGGATAGTAGTGGTCTTTCCGGCTCCATTTGGACCCAACATTCCAAAGATCGTTTGCCTTGCCACAGTAAAGTCTACTTCATCAAGCGCCCTTGTTGATCCATAGGTCTTTACTACCTTGTTCAGTTCAAGAAACGACATCTTTTGAAAAATTAATTTGTCAAAGGTAGAAAAGCCCGGCTAAGAAAAGGCGTCCTGTGTTGATAATGACTCGGCAGAAAGCTTATCCCGTTATAATACAAATGGAGCTCATCAATCCCGGTATAGAAGTACGTGATGGTACCAGACCATCAATTTTTACCTGTGTCTTTGCTGTACTTTTCGCAGAGTGCCAGTTTAAAGTGCCACCGGAACCCAGCTGTGCTCCCGCTTATTGAACCATAAATTTCAATAAGATTTGGATCATGAATAGAAGAAGCATCAATCAGGCCACCGCTTTTAAGAAAATTTACTTCCTATTTTTAATATAGGTTGTTATTGCTTGATGAATTTTCGCAGATCGCGGCTTTTACCGTTATCTATTTCGACCTGGTATATTCCCTGAGGCCAATGATGAATATCAACCTGAACTATTGAATGAGATGTACCGGAATAAATCTTTTTTGAATACACAATCATTCCAATGGTGTTGCTTATAGTAATCAGGTTTGCATCTGTATTTTTAATCTCTATATTCAGCTGAGTGGATGCGGGTACCGGATAAACAGATATCAGACTTTTACCAATCTGATCAATATATAAAGCAACCGGAGTGGTGAATGTATCCGTTACAGAATAAGGAGAGCTTGCTGAGGCCGAATCAGAACAGATAGTAACTACCCGCCATTCGTAAGTGGTAGCAGGCACCAGGCCTGAAAGCAATACAGAAAAAGAATCTGCTGGAACTGACTGCCATTCGGCACTGCCCTTAGGACGATACTGTACCTGGTATGATATTGCACCCGACGCAGCACCCCAGCTAAGGAAGGTTTGAAGTGAGTCAGGAAATGATTGAAGAGTATATCCCGTAACCCTGCTGCATGGATCCCAAACATATTTATGAGCCCGATAGCTTTTTTGAGAAGTATCGTCAAAGCTCATCTCCCAGGTAATATTTCCATCCATGTCTACTTCAGTCATATCCGGTATGTCCTTTTTACTGTATACATCTCCCCAGCAAATGAAGGTATTACCATTTGGAAGGCGTTGTACGCTACCCGATGCACGGCCATATACTTTGCTGGTATCAAAACCCTTTATGCTGTCAGGCCTTATAACATCCGGATGTTCATAAAACCAAACGAGAGTAGCAATTTTATTTTTTTCATCTAAAGAGTATTCTTTTGCGCTGGAGCGCTGTTTAGGAAGATAGTCCCCATTATTATAAAGCGTAATGTTTCCATTGGCTATCCTGCGGATATCATGCTGATAGCTGAAGTGCTGTTTTATATTATCAATCTTAAAATCAAATTGGTTGTTTTCCCCTCCTAACCGCCAGATAATATTGCCGGTGCTGGTATTTATTTTGGTGATCTCAGAAAAGTTCCGGCTAGAGAGCAGAATATTACCATCATAATCCCGCTCAATTGCATTTGCATGTTCATAATCGACTATGCCATTTGTAAGCGATGTGTTCGAATCTGCATCCGTAACTTTAAAATAGTCAAAGCCATTCCATTGAAAGATTACATTTTTAGCACTGTCGAGCTCCTGTATTACAGCACCTTTTAACAGAGCGTTTGGCTGACCACCCGGAACAATCTGGCTCAAGTCCATAATCCGGTCGTCCGTTCCAATTAAAAAAGTATGCTTATCGGAATAACGAACCATGTCGTGGGCATTCGTTACAAAACCAATGCATTCAAAAGAATCGACCTGGTTAAAATTGGAATCGACTATAGCAAAATAGTTATTTATATAATCGTAATAGCTAAGATCACCATTGTAGTCTATCTTAAAATCATGACCTCTTAAACCAGCATCTTCAGCCCATACTACAGATCCATCATTGTTAATAATAGATGGATAATAGCTGCTGTCAGCAAGATCTTCTGACTGACTGCAATAAAAGAACTGGCCTTTTGCAGGATTATTATTGGTAGTAATTTTAAAAGTGGGCATTGAATCCAGATCCCCTAAAATAGGGTTGTTTCCTCTAGGAGATGTGTATAAATTGTGGTCTTCCTTTAAAGCATTTAAATCGCTGAGTCGTATTCTTTCTTCCTCTTCGGGGGTGGGTTGGTTTCTTATCTGAAAAGAAAAAGCTATTCCTTTTATCTTAGAACCATCTTTTTTCTTCAGGCCATCATTAATAACCACATTTACTGTTTCGCCCCAGGCATAAGGATTATCTGATTTAATGATAAGTGTTTTGTATTCAGAGAGGATAGGTGTCCAGGTATGAAGGCCGCTTAGTGAACCATGAATCTGTACCAGAGACGGGTTGCGAATGGAGGCAGCATCCAGCAAAGAGCCATTACGAAGTATAATCGTTTCATCAGGCAAATGATAAGTAGTTCCGGGCTTGGGAAACACGTATACAAATTGTGCCTGCGCCGTAAAAGCTGTGAGCCATACATACGCGCAAGTAATAAGGGTAAAAAAAAATTTCATGCTGAAAAAAATTCAAATGAATAAAGCAAGGAAGATAATTTTTTTAAGAATGGTTTTCACCTTTCATTGCAAATACAAAAAATAAAGCGTAAATCTTATAATTTATAATAAATATTCTTCGGGTGAGACTACGTCTTTTCAGGCGCAACTTTACGGCATAAAAGTGTAACCAAAAAATAATTTTTAATAGTTGGTAAGAAAGATAAAAGGATGATTGATAATTGATAATTAACTTGTTACTTGTTAAAAGATAACTTCAATGTACTACCATCAGCTTGTGATATTCTATTTTATTCCGATACTGAATGGCAAATAAATAAAGTCCGTTAGGTACTAAACTCACATCAACCATCGATCGGGTTTTGCCTTTCTCAGGAATCAGGCTTTCGTACAACACCAGTTGCCCGTCCGAAGCATAGACTGAAATATTCCCCGGAACATCAAATTTATTTAAATTAAAGATCACTTTATCTGAAGCGGGGTTAGGATAAAGCGGGCCATCAAGATCGGCATCGGGTTCATAAAATGCTACAGGTAAACTTTCTACCATATGGCAATCAAAGTAACCCGCCGGAACGGTATCATTCAAAAGTGTCGTGAAGCTGTCCAGCTTATAGCGGTATTCATTTACTAATAATTGATAAGAGGGATTATTAATTTGGTTGGTGTCTTCCTTTGGATCCCGGGTTAAATCAAAAAATTCTTCGGCCGGGGCTGTACAGAAATAATGTATGTATTTATATTGCTTCGATCGCACTGCCCGAAAGTCAGGATAATTCTCCAGGGTATCTTGTATGAGCTCAATGTAAAAAGCATCACGCTGCTGAATTCCATCGTACAGATCCTTCAAAGAAAAGCCTGGCATTCCAAAGGTGTCGGGAATATCTGCCGCAGCAAGTATAGTAGGCGCTATGTCCAGATTAGTAATCAACTGGCTGGAATCAATACTGCCGGGTGCAAACCACTGAGGATAGCGCACATAAACAGGCACGCGAATAGATTCTTCCTGTGCAAGGTTCTTTGACTTCAGGGTGTGCTCTCCGAAAAAAAATCCATTGTCACTAACAAATAAAATTAATGTATTATCAAGCTTGTCCATCGCCTGAAGCGTGTCGAGTAAGCGCCCGATTTCTCCATCTAACCCATATACTACTTCAAGGTATGCTTCCAGGTCTGTTCGTAATGAATCACTGTCGCTATAGGAAACCTTACTGCTGAGGGTATCATACCAGCTGGGATAATTATCAGCATACTTATAAAAGTTTGATGGAAAAGGCATGCTAGCATTTGCAAATATTCCTGAATCTTCGGGTTCGGGTATCCATTCTTTATGAGGTGACAGATAACACAGCATTAAAAAAAGCGGCTGTGTATCTGCTCTTGTAGCAAAATAATGGATGGCCGTATCGGTGAGGATATCCATTTCATGGCCTTTAGGATATATCTCTGTTCCGTTGCGATTGTACCGCGGGTTTATTTTCGCCCATTTATCCGCCGCCATCCAAAAATCCCAGCCGGGGTGTGGTTCGTTTGGAAGTGCAGGGTACAGGTATTTTCCAAGCATTGCAGTGTAATATCCTTTATCGTGAAGAAGGGATCCTGTGGTGGGAAGATCGTCACGGTAGGGCTTTTCATTGTTGTAGGCGCCATTATTATGAGGATAAAGGCCGGTTAGCATAGTTGCACGGCTGGGTGCACATAACGAATAGGTAACAAATGAATTTTTAAAATTTACACCTTCATTTGCGATGCGGTCTATTGCAGGAGTTTGAAGAAAAGAAGGGCCACCATTGCTGCTGTAAGAATCGTAACGGGCATCATCCAGAATAATCAGGAGAATGTTGGGCAATGGTGATACGATCAGAGAATCACCAATAGTGTATTTTTTTGCAGAATCTTTTGGGTTTAGCGTTTGAAAATAAGAGCTATTCCGGAGCATTGTACCGAGTTCAGATCCAAAAGCAAAACTCGCATAACCTGTTTGAGTGATACAAAGAACGGATGTTAGGAATAATAACAATTTTGTCTTTTTCATAACAGGTTAACAACGAACAACGACCTTTTTCTAAGTAAATTCTAATCTCAACTTTTAAATGGAAGCTATAACTATTATGATTAACCCTTTTTCAACACTAATGTCAGAAAGTAAAACACATCCTTTAAGTTCGGGCTTTTTCTTTTATTGCATAAAGCGTAAAGACTGATAAGCGAATATGCTCTGCTGTTTGAAATTTTATCGAACCGATCACTGGCTTCCCGTTTGTTTCTTTTCGGTAGTTCTTCTTACAGGAATTGCTGTTCATGGAGATTACGGGGTTTGCTGGGACGATCCTACACAGCATAACCTTGGATTAGTTACATGGGATTATATCTTCGGCAAGAGTGATGCATTGCTTAGTAATGAGAATTGCTACATAAATCCAATTGTTGCGGCGGTAGAAGTAATTCCTGAAAAAATATTTAATCCAAAGGGTGAAGCATTACCAAACAGTATGCGGCATCTTTCTAATTTCATTATTTGCTGGGCAGGGCTGATCATATTTTATTTGCTGGGATTACGGCTATTCATAGATTACCGCTTTTCCCTTGTGGTCTGTCTTTTTTTTCTATTGACTCCACGACTCTTTGCCCACTGTTTTTATAATTCCAAAGACCTTCCTTTTCTTTTTTTATTTGTGTTAAGCGTATATGCACTTATCGTGTGGGTACAGCGGCCATCCTGGCAAGCAGTAGTATGGATAATCATCTGTTCCGGGCTGCTTACAGCTACCCGCGTAGCAGGCGTTTTCTTTCCGGTTATAGTACTGGCCGCATCAGCATATATGGCACTTGAAAAAAAACTTCAATGGAGGGAAGCTAAAATGATCGCTAGCTACTTCCTGCTTTTTCCTCTTTCTGTGTATGCCTTTTTTCCATCCATATGGCATGATCCCATCCATAAAATTGCTCAGGTCATGGCTCTTTACAGTCATCATCCATATGATGTAACTACCTATTTTATGGGCGAAACCATCCATTCCTTGAATACCCCGTGGTATTATATACCGGTGTGGATGGCAATTACGATTCCGGTAGCATGGTGGTTGTTTTCTTTGGCAGGAATTATTCTATGCGTTTACAAGATTTTAATTAAGAAAAATCAGCTCTCCGTTTCCTGGCTCGTCGTAATCCTGTGGTTGGTGGTTCCTCTTGGATCCGCAATGGCATTTCATGTAAATACCTACGAAGATGGCAGGCACCTTTATTTTGTGGAACCTGCTTTACTTTTGATAGCAGTGGCTACTCTTAAAAAGATCTATACAACTGCTTTCTTATCTGCAATATATGCGCAGATTGTAAAAGCTATCACTGGCGCACTTCTAATAGCAACCATCATCTGCCAGTGTATATTTATCGTTCAGTCACATCCATATCAGTATGCCTATTTTAATCTTATCGGAAGAAAATATGCCAACGATTATTTCGATAAAGACTACTGGGGTATATCTTACCGCAATGCGCTGGAATTTCTAGTTAAATATGACCATCAGGATACAATAAATGTGCAGTGGAAAGTGGATCCCTGTGAATGGAATCTTATATGGCTGCGTGAAAATGACCGGCGGCGGCTTCATGTTGTTCCTTATGAACAATGTGACTACTACATTACCAATTTCAGAAGTCACAAACCGTCGGATGCTTCATCAGAAAAAATTTATGAGGTGAAAGTTCAGGGTGCTACTATTATGGCTGTTTATAAAATGCATCCGCCAAATATTCTTTTCAACGTTGCACCTTAAAAAAATAGCAGATTTCGATAAAGGCTGTAAAGCCGGTTCACAGATTTTATATAAGACTATAACCGGATGAAGTAAAATGGTTGCTGCAAAATTTGAAATAAATTAAACCTATATATTCTTTCTGTTTAGCAACTTTCCAATGGCTACAAATAAAAGAGATACAACCAGAAAGAAAAAGGCAATACCAACAGCATTTATAAGCGCTTTATGAATCCCAAGTTCTTTAACATTGATAAAGGGATAAGGATAAAATTCTGAAAAATTTCCCCGGATCATTATGAATACAGTATAAACAAGCGGATAAATCAACCATAAAAACACATCCCTCCAATCAAGCTGGTTTTTTGATACAAAAAATAACCAATACACAAAAAAAAGAAGTGGAATTACAGAGTGGAGTAATTCATCTATCACCTTTTGCAATCCTTCCGGATTCCACAGAACCCGTAATATTAAATTGTAGATGATTCCAACAATAACAATATAAACAGTAACGGCAGTCAGTGTTTTTTGATTAGAAATAAAACGGATCCACCGGGAATTTGATTTAAGCAGCAGCACAGTGCAGCATGCTGCAACAATAAAGTTTGTGTCAAGCGTAAAATAACTAAAGTACCTGATTATTATTTCTGGAACTGATGCTACGTTGCTGGTAATGTTGAGGTAGAACTGGACAGTCAGTGAAAACCATCCCAGGATTGCCAATATGGTTAGACAAATTTCACTAATAACTACCATTACTTTTCCATTCTCCATAAGATTACAAAGTTTATGCATACAGTGTAAGACTGATATGCGACATGTTCAGGCGTTTGCAATTCTATCGACCTGTTACTGGCTTCCCGTCAGTTTCTTTTAGTGCTTTTTATTATAGGAATGTCACGGATGCACTAGTTACCATTCCATTGGTCATAAAAAATTTACAAAATCATCTGCTGACAATCATTTTTTGCGAGTAGACATATTCACCACAAATAATCTTTAAAAAATAAACTCCATCACTTAATGTTGAAACAGGAATTCTAAATGAACCTTCTTTGCCCTGGTATAGCTGCCCAAAAACCATTTTTCCTAATTGATTAAATAATTCTATCCTCAAATAATTCGATGCTGAATGGGGAACTGAAATGTTAATCACAGCGCTGGCAGGATTTGGATAAACTTCAATTACGCTCACTTTATCCAAAGAATAGCCCGAAGAAAGTGTACTGAACGCCTCCAGCTCACTATAGCGGGATAAAGAAGGTGCAGTAGGATCACACAAAGATTTCACCTGCCATTGATACTCAGTATCCGGCTGAAGGTTGTTAATTTTTTTCCAGGTATTATTTCCTTTGGTAATAACATTGGTCCAGTTAGGAGTGCCTTCCACCCGATAATGAATCCTATATTTTACAGCACCATTGGAAACGCCCCAGGTCAGGTGCGCAGAAATGGAAGTAACATCCGTTGTTTTTAAGTTTGTAGCGGTAGGGATAGCACAAGGATTCCATAAATAACGATGCGCTCTATATGAGACATTGTATTTACCGGGCGTCAATTCAGCCTCCCAAACAATATTTTTATTGGCATCTACCTCCGTATACTCCGGATCTCCGCTGTTAAAAACAATCCATCCCCAATTGATAAAAGTATTTCCGTTAGCCAGGCGCTGGACGCTTCCCATTGCGAATCCATAAACAGGTTTACCGTTCACATAAGAATGCCGGTAGCTCCACGCAAGAGTTGCCTTTTTATTTATTTCATCGAGCCGGTATTCCTTTGCGTAGGAAATCTGAGAGCCCCAATTGTTATTGTCGAAAAGGGTGATGTGCCCATTAGCAATCCGGCGGGCATCGTGCTGATAATTGAATTGCTCAGGATCGTTGGTGAATGTAAATTCATTCATCAAGCCTCCAAGCCGCCAGATAAACTTACCTGTGTTCACATCGATCTTGGTTATCTGATCAAGATGCTTGTGTGAAACAATTATATTTCCATCGTTATCCTCTTCAATTGAATTTGTGTGTACCGCATCGATATATCCGTAATCAAGATGCTCATGCAATGCTTCCAACACGCTGATGTGATCTTTGCTATTCCATTCAAAAATAAGATGATCGCCTGCATCAAATTCCTGAATCACCGTATAAACCACGGTAACATTTGATTGCCAGTCGGGATTATATACCGACATGTCTACACTTTCAGGATCCAGCCCGATTAAATAATAGTGCCCATTCGGGAAAAGCTGGAGCTCATGGTTATCGGTGAGGTAACCATTCACCGCAGCAAAAGTTTTAAGCAGGTTGAAAGAGGAGTCGTACAGTTCGAATTGGCCCACATTACCGTTAAAAAGAGTGAGATAATTATTATGGTTAAGCTTAAAATCATCCACGAACCTTCCCTTTTTTTTAGAATACACTGAGTCACCATTGTTGTTAATAATGTGATAGCTGGCGTGACCAAGGCCAAATCCATTAAAATAATCCATGAAAATATCTCCATCTGCGGGATTATTATTTACAATAACCTTAACAACTTTTGGTGCGCTTCTATCAGTGCTCGCCTCTGCATTTTGAGGAACAATAACTCCTTCGGTTTGCATTTTTTGCAGAAAGGATTTTATACCTGATTTCTCTTCAGCAGTAAATTCACGCTGAATAGAGAATTTCAATTGAAGCGGAGCAACTCTTTTACCATCTTCACGCACAATGCTACCGTTAGTGTTTACTATAACATTTTCACTATATACAAATGGGGTAATGGGCTTCAGGTTAATTGTTTTATGATCATTTGAAAGCGTGATAACACAATCATGGTTGCCACTTATGGAGCCGGTTATAGTAATAAGATTTTTTGTAATAAGAGATGCAGGATTTAACCGATGCTCCTCTCTTAAGATGATGTTCCGATCGGGATGCTGATTAGAAGAACCAGGTAATGGCGCAACAAATTGGAATTGAGCGGAAACTTTCAGGCTAATCATGAAAAAAAATATCAGTGTTAAAAAATTCATAATAAAAAATTCTTAAGCGATCTATATAAACATCTTATGGAAAAGTAAATGGTAATTCTGTGTCCGGGCCGAGTCACTCCGTTAAGCCATGTGTGGAGCGAAGACTCGGCATTGTTTTATAATCATTGGCATAAAGATAATGTGAAAGGTTATTGTGTCTCTTTCGTTAAATTCATAAAAAAGAGCCGATGAGAACCAACCACCATTTCTGAAAAACCAGGTTACTGTGTCCTTGGTTGGTGTACTCGCCGATCATTTCAAATGCAACGTCGGCTTTGTGTAATAGCTCCTGATAAATATTATTTATATATTTGTAAATTCTATTTCGCTTTTGTACATTAGGTAGGCAGAAATAAAACGGAATACCGCTTCTCTACAAAGCCGTGCAACGTTGTGCGTCAACTTGTTGAGCGAAACCTGGATAGCACGCACAGTTTTTATTCAACCAAATAAAGAGCTTCAACATGAAAAAACCATCCTGCTTTCTTTTAGTATGCATTTTTTCTCTACTCGTTTCCTGCAAAAAGACCTCTTTAGAAGATATAAATCTAATGAAAGTAAAAGAATTTAAAACTAATATTCCCTTGCCTGGAGTAAAAATCAGTTTATATACGTGTTCGAACTTCGATTTAGAGTTTGGGTGCCAATCAACTTCACTATTTGCAACACATACAACCGATAGTAAGGGTGAATATACATTTACTCAAAAAGAATTAAACCAGGCAACTCAAGCAATAACTTTATCAAAAGCACAGTACTGGAATGGATATGGAGGCACGGGAGAAAGACAAATGGAACCGGAAGCATGGGTGAGAATTGCTCTTACAGCAAGTAAAGCGTATCCAGAGACGAGCATTTTTGAAATACAAACAATTGGAGAATTAGGTGTTGGAGGTTCTCAATCATTTAAGGCACCGATAGATTCAATTATAAATTTCAGGCTAATTGGTAATGAAATGAATAACGTTACTTGGGTGTTATATACAAAAGATCCAAAGTGCTATTACTATTGTATGCGAGACACACTGGCTTTTGGAAATTTATCTTTCCGTCCTCAAAAATTTGAAGCATTGACTTCTTCTCTAAATTATTAATTTGAAGATGGAAATCTTATGGAGAAATAACTAGTGACTGATTATAGACATAGCTTGTGTCTCCCGGAACAGGAAGCTATTGAACCGAGATAATTGTCGCTTGTCGTGCTGTAAGACGCCAGCCGTCACCATCCTTCATCCAGATATCTGTGTATCTTCTTGTAACAGTTTTTCCGGCATTCTCCATTCCTGCTTTAGGCTTAACTATATCGTGACCCATCACAATTGCAATATTTTGTACAAAGGAAATTTTTTCAATGAGTTGTCCTTCTTTCACAGCACGCTATTCCTCGCCACTTTCATTTTCCGCGGGTAATCCGTATTGAAGTTCAGTCCGCGGCTTTCGTGGCGCTGCATAGAAGAGCGGATTATCAGATAGCTGATGTTTATTAGGTTGCGCAACTCACACAATTCAGGTGAGACTACCGTACGCTGGTAGAGCTCTTCAGTTTCTCTGTAGATAAGTTCAAGCCGCTCGAATGCCCTTCTTAGCCGCAGGTTCGACCGTACGATACCAACATAGTTGCTCATCACGTCCTGCACCTCCTGCCGGGTAAACGTGATCAGTACCATCTCCTCAGGGTTATAAGTTTCCTCTGCATTCCATTCAGGAATGTTTTCCTGAAAAGATAATTTGCTAAACCTTTTAACTGCATCTAAGTATGCACGGTGTGAAAATACCATTGCCTCAAGCAGCGAATTGGAAGCAAGCCGGTTCGCGCCATGCAGACCGGTACAGGCACACTCTCCGCATGCATATAAATTTTTAATAGAAGTTTTGCCGTGTTCATCGGTGCGTATTCCGCCACACAGGTAATGCGCTGCAGGAACTACCGGTATCATATCCTTCATAATATCGATCCCGATCGAATGGCACTTTTCGTAGATATTGGGGAAATGCTCTATGAATTTTTTCTTATCGAGGTGGCGGCAATCAAGGTACACATATTCATCACCGCTCTTCTTCATCTCATTATCTATTGCACGGGCTACGATGTCGCGCGGAGCAAGCGAACCGCGCTTATCATATTTATTCATGAATTCTTTACCAGCTGTGGTTTTCAGCACGGCACCAAAGCCCCGGATGGCCTCTGTAATCAGGTATGAAGGGTGCTCCGTAGGGTGGTATAATGCCGTGGGATGGAACTGATAGAACTCCATGTTCTCCACTTTTCCTTTCGCGCGGTACACCATTGCTATTCCGTCGCCGGTAGCAATAATCGGATTTGTAGTATTACGATATACATGGCCAGCGCCTCCTGTTGCGACCAGGGTAATACGCGAAACTAATGTTTCAATCTGTTGCGTTTGTGTATTCAGCACATAAGCACCAAAGCACTCTATATTTTTAGTCCGGCGGGTTACTTGTATTCCTAAATGGTGCTGAGTAATAAGATCGATTGCAAAGTAATGGGTGTGCAGCTCAATGTTGGGATGCTTTTGGATCTGCCGCAAGAGGATGCGCTCTATTTCATAGCCGGTATTGTCTTTATGGTGCAGCACCCGGTGCTCTGAGTGTCCGCCTTCCCTGCCGAGATCGTATTCGCCTTCCTCATTCTTATCGAAACGCGCACCCCAGTTAATTACTTCTCTTACACGCTGGGGACCCTCACGCACTACAATATTTACAATATTGACATCGCAAAGTCCATCCCCGGCATCCAGTGTATCGGCTATGTGTTTTTTATAAGAATCTTCTTTAAAGTCCCACACTGCAGCTACGCCGCCCTGAGCATATTTGGTGTTTGATTCATCTTCAGAAGCTTTTGTAATGATGCAGACGGTACCATATTCTGCTATTTTTAAGGCATAGGTCAAGCCTGCAATACCGGAGCCTATAATCAGGAAATCGTATTTTTTCATAATGAATTAGAATGGACGAAGCTCAATAAAGTTTGCAGCAAGCGCCTGGTCTTTTAAATTCATATAGATTTAAATAGAAATGGTATGAATGCATTAAACCATTACAGCATAAAGGTACATGGTAAGGTGCAGGGTGTCTTTTTTCGCGCCAGTGCGCGTTCTCAGGCGGAGGAGTTAGGTATAAAAGGTACTGTAAAAAATGAGCAGGATGGAAGTGTGTTTATAGAGGCAGAAGGTGATTCGGAATCGCTTCGTATCTTTTTAGAATGGTGTCATAAAGGCCCCGACCGTGCAAGAGTGGATAAAGTAGAAGCTGAAGAAGGTCCGCTGCAAAATTTTTCAGAGTTTAAAGTAACCAGGAGCTAACACCTGGTTAGCATATAACAATACTTATCAGCGTTATCTCCTGATCACATTTCGGTTCCAATTAAAAATATAGAAGGCTTGTTCTTTAGATCAGGGATTTTATTTTTCCATTCCTTGATGGTTTGCGTAAAGATTTTTTCGGAAGGAAGTGTAATATCTGATGCCAGGCAAAGCAATATAGTTTCCATGCAGGTCTCTAAAACATCCTGAAGCAATGCATTATTTCTATAGGGAGTTTCCATGAATATCTGCGTCTGTTTCTTCTTTACAGATTCTTCTTCCAGCTTTTTTAATTTTTGTTTTCTTTCGAAAGTCGGTATAGGGAGGTATCCGTGAAAAGAAAAATGCTGTCCGTTTAAGCCACTTGCCATAAGTGCTAAAAAAATAGAAGATGGACCAATGCAAGGCACCACTTTTGTTCGGTTTTTATGTGCCCATCTTACTGCTGCAGCACCAGGATCAGCTATACCCGGACAGCCCGCTTCAGAGATAACACCAATATCTTTTCCGCTTTTTAAATGGTTTATCATATTTTCCCCTGCAAAAAATTTATTATCACTTTCCATGAGGACTAACGTTACCTGGTCAAAATTCTTTTTATACCCAATACTTCGCAGGAAACGCCTGGCACTGCGCTGATTCTCCACTATAAAAAACTCAATGGTGGCCACCATCTCTTTAAGTTCTTCAGATAGCATAACCGCACCATTTTCACCTAAGGCGGAGGGAATTAAAAGAACAGATCCGCTTCCTGCTTTTTCGTGTGACAAAGTGTTTTAGAATTTTAGTTATAAGACCTAAAGAATTTTTTTTAAGATACAATTGATTTCAAATTTGCAGTGAAACAAATCTTAGTTCACCACTTTTTATATCCTGTCAAAATTATTTTATTAATGCCCCGCCTTCAACAATCATTTTATACCAGGCCCGATGTTTTACAAATTTCGCGGGAGCTCCCCGGCAAATTTTTGGTAACGAATATGGATGGTATTAAAACAAGCGGCATGATAACGGAGGTGGAAGCGTACGCAGGAATTATTGATAAGGCATCGCACGCTTATAATGGAAGAAGGACAAAAAGAACGGAGGTAATGTTCGGGGCAGGCGGCACTGCATATGTCTATTTATGTTATGGCATTCATCAGCTTTTTAATATAGTAACCAACGAATCGGATACTCCCCATGCAATTTTGATCAGGAGTATAGAACCGGCAGAAGGAGTAGATGAGATGCTGCTTCGAAGAAATAAGCTGAAGATAGATTATACCCTTACTAAGGGTCCTGGTTCTGTGAGCAAAGCCCTGGGAATAAAGACGCAACATTCCGGCATAAGCCTGTCTGGCAATACCATTTGGCTGGAAGACAGGAAGGTAAAATTTTCTTCCAGGGAAATCATTGCCACCACAAGAGTAGGAGTAGACTATGCCGGCGACGCTGCTCACTGGCTCTATCGTTTTTTTGTTAAAGGCAATCCATGGGTCTCCAGAATCCCTAAATGAGCTAAGCAGTTTTGCTGATATTCATTTAAAATGTAGGACATGGGATAGGCTGCCCCTTATCTGATCGCAATATTCCGGTATACACCAAAGCCAATTCGAAGCCGCCATTACTTTTTGCAACGGCTTTAAGATCATTGGATAAATTAACATCGTAGCTTAATCCAAACTGCAGACCATTCATCATAAAACCGACAGTAGGCACTACATTATACTTTACTCTGGTAAAGGCACCCACATAAAACAGCGTTCCAACAGCGCTTGGAGTGCCTGCGAACTTATAACCAATATTTGCCCCTGCAACAACCTCCTGATTTTTGTTTTGCATCTGAAACTGCCCAAAAGGAAACAGGTAAATTTTGCTGTTCAGGCCAAAGGTAGCACTGGCATGGGCAAGGTAGCGGATTGGTAAACGATCATTGCTCACTGTGCTTTGTAAAAATCTTTCCGTGGGTTGTGTAAGATGAAAAACCGAGATTCCGGCCTGGAAACGGGTTTGCTTACTTATTACGCTGGTATATGCTGCACCCGCAGAGAAGTCAGGATATAGGATAGATACATTATCAAAATGTTCGGCTGAAATACCTGTAAAACCTCCATTGCCATCATACTGATCGAGGAATTTTAATGCAGCCTGGTCGATACTTTTCTGAACAATGCCACCTTGCAAACCTATTGAGATATGATTGTAACCTCTCTGATCAAGTGAAAGATGATAAGCTGCAGAAAACATAGCAGTAAGGTTTGAGAGATTCGCATCGCCAGAACGGTCGTTAAGCAGCATTAATCCTACACCGAGATAATTATTATTATACCCATTATTCATGAGCTTATAATCCCCGGAGATAGAAGGTGTAGAGTAAACGAAGGGTGAAGTTACACTGCCCCATTGATTTTTGTAAATCGTTCCTAACCGGTAGCTTCCATCGAAAGCTCCTGTTAACGCGGGATTTTCCGTAAGAGGAGAATAATAGAATTGGGAAAAATGCGGATCCTGAGCTTCAACAATTTCAGTAATAAGAAGGAATGAAATTAAAAAGAGCTTAAAATATTTCATGTAGCTATTGATTGCTTCAAAATGCTGCTATAAATTAAAATTACTCTTTTTGAAAGAATTATAGACTTAAAAGCAAACGGTTCTAAGCGAGGTGTGAAATACTAATGCTGTATTTTTTTTCCGTAAGAAAGGTCACCTGCATCCCCCAGACCAGGCACTATGTAAGAGTTTGCATTCAATTCCTGATCGATGGCGCAGGCCCAGATAGTGACATCGGAGATGTTTTTATTAACCCAATCAATACCCTGTTGTGCGGCAATTACGCAAGCAAGATGGGTGTGTGCAGGCTTCCCTGATTTATAGATTTCGTTCAGGGTTTTTACCATAGACTTACCAGTGGCAAGCATAGGATCTGCCAGAATAAAAATACGGTTAGAAAGCGAAGGACAAGAAAGATATTCCAGTGAAATTTCAAACGTACCGTCAGCCGAATGCTTCCTATATGCGGAAACAAATGCATTATCTGCCTGGTCAAAAATATGAAGCATTCCGTGGTGAAGAATTACACCTGCTCTTAATATAGCCCCTATAACCGGCTGGTCTTGTAAGACTGAAATTTCTGATATCCCCAGGGGGCTGCCTACCTGAATGCTTTTATATGGCAGTGATTTGCTGATTTCATACGCAAGAATTTCTCCGCAGCGCTCCATATTTTTCCTGAAGCGCATTCTATCCTGCTGAATAGCAGCGTCGCGTATTTCCGATACAAATTGATTGACAATGGAATTTGTGGCACTCAGATTTATTACTTCCATCTTTTTGATTAATGCCGAAAAGATAGATGTTTGCAATAACATCTATTGAAGTAAACCGCGTTATAAGTACCGGAACGATAACTAATGCGACCAATTATGATTCTGAAAATTTGGGCAGCTCTACAGGGATATTCGTTTTAGAAATGCTTACCCAGCCTCCGTAGATATTCTTAAGATTTTGATACCCTTTTCTTTTTAATAAAGAAGACGCTACCATAGATCGAAAACCTCCCTGGCAATGAATATATAAGTGGGCATCCTTATCCGGAATTCTATTTATATCGCGATCCAGGTTTTGTAATACTACATTAATTGCGCCTTCTACATGTCCGGACTCATATTCGCTTTCTTTTCGTACATCCACAATTTTGATATTATCGAATTCATAATCCAGCTTTAGTTCTTCAGCATCAATCGAAATTACCATATCATAAAGCTTACCTGAATTTCTCCACGCCTCAAAACCGCCTTCCAGATATCCTGTCACATTTTCATAGCCCACACGCGCCATCCGGATTACGGCTTCCTGTTCTTTACCAGGTGCAGTAACCAGTAAGATCTGATCATCTATATTCAATATAGTACCGACCCATTCAGCAAAGCGACCGTTTAATCCTATAAACACAGAGCCGGGTACAAAGCCTTTTTCAAAGTCTTCTTCATTACGGGTATCCAGAACGATGGTTCCTTTTTTTATTTCTAATTCAAATTCATCTACGGGAACGGCACGCAGGCTTTTATGCATAACTTCATCAAGGGGCTTGTAGCCTTCTTTATTGATGCTTGCATTTTGAGCAAAATAGCTGGGCGGGGTAGAAAGACCGGAAGTAATATTTTTTATGAAATCATTTTTGGGTACTTCCTGAAGTGCATAATTTGTCTTCTTCTGGATACCCATTGTGCTCCAGGTTTCTTTCCCTAAACTTTTACCGCATGCAGAACCAGGACCATGAGCGGGATATACGATTACTTCATCAGGCAACTGTTTTAGTTTCTGAAGAGAATCATACATCCTGTCAGCCATATCTTCTTTCGAAATGGCGGCACCAAATAAATCCGGTCTGCCTACATCACCCACAAATAGAGTATCTCCTGTAAAAAGGCAATACTGCTTTCCATGCTCATCATACAATAAATAGCAAGTGGATTCAGGTGTATGGCCCGGGGTATGCAAAACTTCCAATTGCAGGTTACCTATTTTAAAACGCTCTTTCTCTCCCGCGATATAGACTGGGTAATTAGTAGTTGTTTCAGGACCGTAAACTATTTGAGCTCCTGTCTTGCTGGCTAAATCGATATGACCAGAAACAAAGTCTGCATGAAAGTGCGTTTCGAATATGTATTTAATCTTCACACCCTTCTCTTCAGCAAGAGCAATATACTGATGGTAATCCCGTAACGGATCTACTACTGCTGCTTCTCCTTCCGAAAAAATAAAGTAAGCTGCCTCGGAGAGGCAGCTGGTATAGAGCTGTTCTACGGCCATAATAAGTATTGTAGTTTAAGAAAACAAAACTATTACTTTTTGCGTTCGAACTTCTGAGCAATATCCGTAAGCTGCTGAATATTGGGATAATTAAGCGAATAAAAAATCTTCTTCCCCTCCCTTCTTGTCTTTACCAATTCTGCGGAACGCAAAATTTTAAGGTGCTGTGAAGTAATTGACTGTTCAAGCTTTAATGAACGATAAATTTTATTCACGTTTATTTCACCAAATTTTTCAATAAAACCAATAATTTCAAGACGGAGCGGATGAGCAAGAGCTTTAATCTTACTTAAGCCTATTTTAACCTGTGCATAATCTAAAACAAGAGTTTCTGCCATGGAATTTTTTATTAAGATCACATAATAACAATTAAATCTATTAAATAGTTGCTGCATAAAAATAAGAAGGAGCTTAAACATCTTAAGCTCCTTCTTATTTAAGGCAAATGTTATGAAACTTTAACCCGCCAGCTCTTCAACAAGATCTGATAATTCTGAAATGCGATCCTCATTGAGTGCATAATAGATGAATTTACCATCTCTCTCAGTTTTTACAACCTCAGCTTTGCGCAATATTGCCAAATGCTGAGATGCAACTGATTGCTCCAGCCGCAACTTCACATACATCTCTGTAACCGTCATTCTGCCGCTATCTTCCAATAGCTTAATCATTGACTGGCGGAGTTTATGATTTACAGCACGCAATACACCTGCAGCCTTCTTTAGGGCATCGTAGTCAATGCGTACCATTACTTTTGAATTTCCATTTTTTGATACGAGTTTAGGCTCGGATGCTGAAACTTTAGGCATGATGAATGGAATTTAGGTTGAAAGAATGAGACTTCGCATAAACAAAATCAATGCCGATAAACCATAATGTCTTAAAACCTTTATATGTTTAACTATTGATTAAGACTGCTAATTATGTATGCAGGTTTCAAATAATAAGGTTCAAATGATAGTAAATCTGAAAATCTTTTATGGTGGTACCAGGTTTCCGTCAAAGTGCACATCCAGCTTGCTGATGGTAGTGTTGTTTTTCTGAATATTATATTTTCGTGCTTCCACATTGGGCTGTATTTCGAAACATTTTTGCCCGTTATCAAAACCTTATGATTCTTTATATACGAATTAAGAAACTGATCAGTAATAACAATAGCATCGGGAGGGCGAATCATTACTCCGTCACTATTGTACAATCCATAATAAATTTCTGACTTTCTTGCCTCAATCACAGGACAGTATAAAGAAACAGAAGGGCATTCCCTGATAGCATTAGCTGCTAAAGAATGTAAAGAATTAATAGCTATCAGCGGCTTTTCAAGTGCATAGCAAAGGCCTTTTGCCGTTGCTGTACCTATTCTTAAGCCCGTATAAGAGCCTGGTCCTGCACTTATAGCCACTGCATCCAAGGATGATAATAACACCCCGGAATCATGGAATAACCTTTCTATCATTACCGAAAGACCGGAAGCATGATTCTGCTTATCCTCTTCATAAATGCGCTGAACAGTTCCGTCTTTTGCAAGAGCTACTGAACAGACTTCTGTTGAAGTCTCGATATTTAAAATAAGGGCCACCGGCAAACACTATTTGTAATACTGATCATACAAATCAACGGAACTCAAAAATAGATCAGATCATTGGGCCATTGCCATATCTTGGTTTCTATAATCTGTAAAATTGAAAGGGCTGCTGAGAAGAAAGGCAGCCCTATTTCGAATATTATTTAAGGGCGGTAAGGGTTTTATTATATTCATCCTGGTTAATAAGTACTTCCATCGCTTTCTTCACATCCACATCATCTTTCAAAGAAGCTTCGAGTCGTCCGTTCTGATAATAATATCTTGAAGCAATTTCTTCTTCAAGCAATCCTTTAACCTGGTCTTTAAATTTTATCAAATCCTTTTGCTTATCATGCATCAGAGTGGCCTGCAAAGCATTAAAATCCTGCTTCACTTCATCATTCCAATATGCTTCTTTTTGCGCCGCATCCTGAAGGTCTTTCAATTTATCTTCACTCTTTGTTTTATAGTCATAATCTTTATTGCCAAGCCATACAATAAAATCACTGTATTCAGGGTCCGTTAAATGGAAATCCTTTGCTGCGGCTATGGTTTCATGCTTTAAACGGTAGTCGGTAGCGTAATCAAACATCAGATTTTTGTCCAGCAAGCTCAAGGTAATAGGTGCAAGCTTTTCAGGTTCCGTTTTTATATCAGGATCTACACCACCTCCATCAAATACTTTCCTGCCTGTTTTAGTTTTGAATGAAGCTTTAAGAGAGTCCGCAATTTTACCTACACTTCCATCATCATTGCGGTGGGCATAATCGATGGCCTGTATGCACCGTCCACTAGGGGTGTAATAATGAGCTGTTGTCACCTTTAACTCTGTGCCATAACTCAATTCGCGCGTTGTTTGAACCAAACCTTTACCAAAAGTTCTTTGCCCTACAATAACGCCTCTGTCATAGTCCTGCACACAGCCGGTAACAATTTCTGATGCTGAAGCGGAACCGCTGTTGGTTAATATTGCTAACGGGACTTTGGAATCAATAGACGAATTCAGGGCATAAAAAACTTTATCCCACTCTTTTACCTTACCGCGGGTGCTTACAATCTGCTGTCCTTTTTCAATAAAAAGATTTGAAATGTTGACTGCTTCGTTCAGTAAGCCTCCCGGATTTCCGCGCAGATCGAAAACCAGTCCCGCTAACTGATTTTTACTTTCCAGATCTTTCAAAGCATCTGCTACTTCGCGGCTGCAATTTTCCGTAAACTGTGTAAGACGAATATATCCTATACCGTTATCAAGCATACCATGGTAAGGAACACTGCTCACCTTAATTTCCTGACGGGTTACTATTTTGGATGAAGAATTCTTTTCGCCGGGATGTTGTATAATCAGCTTAACATCCGTTCCGGGTTGTCCCTTTAATATTTTACTGATATCATCTACACTTTTTCCTTTTGTAGAATTGCCATCTACTTCAAGTATCACGTCGCCTGAATGGAGTCCGGCTTTATCTGCTGCGAAATTCTGATACGGCTCTGCAACAACCACAAAATCCCCTGATTTACGAATCAGGGCGCCAATACCACCATACTTACCCGTAGTTTGAAAACGATATCCCTCCATGTCTGATTCGCTGATATAATTGGTATAGGGATCAAGTGACTCAAGCATGGCATCAATACCCGTGCGCATGAGTTTGTTTGGATCCACATCATCAACATAGTAGGTATTTACTTCTTTATAGAGTGTGGCGAAAATGTCAAGGTTCTTGGAAATCTCGAAATAATTGTCGGTAACAGAAGCAATAGGAATGAAGGCCAGCAGCACCAGCCCTGAAATAACCAGTGGCCTCTTGAATTTTTTAAGCATTTGTCCGGATTATTTTTGTTAAAAACGAAATTAAATCAAAATTATTTACACCCGTTTTGATTAGTCGAATCGTGAATAAGGTTGGTCGAAAGAAGAGCAAATTAATCTTCACTTATATTGTTAGATTAAGGTAATGGATCATTTCCATATCTTCCCCAGGGATGGCAGCGCGAAATTCTTTTAAATGCGATCCATATTCCCTTAAAGGGTCCGTACTTTTTAATTGCCTCTAAAGCATATTCGGAGCACGTAGGTGTATAACGGCATGCTGGCATAATCCAAGGGGAAACAATTTTTTGATACAGTAAGATTCCAGTGATAAGGATACTACTCAGGATTTTTTTCAGGAATGCCATAGAGACTGGAAATTCGTTCTATAATTTTTAATACTGAATCCTGGATCAATGCGAAAGGTTCCATCTTTCTGCTAACATAAATATAACCGATCAGCAACTGCTGATTATTTTTTTTTAGTGAAGAATATAGCAATTGCTTATTTATCCGGTAAGCCTCCCGGACACGCCGCTTAATGCTGTTTCGGTCTACAGCCCGTTTAAAATTTTTTTTTGAAACAGATATTAAAACCTGAACGGAAAACTGAGCGTTTTCACTTTTTTTAAGATAATTTATTTTGAACGGATAAAAATAAAACGACGAACTATCCGAAAACAGTTCGTCGATCAATTTTTTGCTATGGAGTCGTTCTTTTTTTGAAAGAGTGCGCCTGATATTAAAGGGTGCATCTTCTTTCTTTGAAAGTGCTTCTTCCCCCCCAATAATGCTATTTAAGCGTTTTTTCGTCAGACACTGTGAGTTTTTTTCGCCCCTGTTTCCTTCGGCTGGCAAGTACCGCACGTCCATCTTTTGATTTCATCCGTTCACGAAAGCCATGTTTATTTTTCCTTTTTCGGTTTGACGGCTGATAAGTTCTTTTCATAACCTGGTTTATTTATCGTAGTTCTTAGGTTTAAGCTTATACTTTCATCGGGTACAAAAATAACTTTTATCCATTCATTGAAATCAGAAACTCTTCGTTAGACTTGGTGCCTTTCATGTGATCAAGAAGGAACTTCATTGATTCTTCAGCCGTCATGTCAGCGAGATGGTTTCTAAGTATCCACATTCGCTGCAGCATCTCCCTATCCAGCAACAGGTCTTCACGGCGGGTTCCGGAAGCAGTAGCATCCACCGAAGGGAAGATACGCTTATTTGAAAGCTTGCGGTCTAATTGCAATTCCATATTACCTGTGCCTTTAAATTCCTCAAAGATTACCTCGTCCATTTTTGAACCGGTATCTATCAGGGCGGTTGCCAGGATAGTAAGCGACCCGCCATTTTCTATGTTTCTGGCGGCACCAAAGAATTGTTTGGGCTTATGCAAAGCGTTTGCTTCAACACCACCGCTTAAAACCTTACCGGAAGCCGGCGACACCGTATTATGGGCGCGTGCCAGCCTGGTAATAGAATCCAGTAATATTACTACGTCATTTCCGCATTCTACCATACGCTTTGCTTTTTCAAGCACGATGGACGCTACCTTTACATGCTTCTCAGCGGGTTCATCAAATGTAGATGCCACAACCTCTGCCCGCACACTTCGCTCCATATCAGTAACCTCTTCGGGCCTTTCATCAACAAGCAATACAATCAGGTATACTTCCGGATGATTTTTAGCGATTGCATTGGCTACAGCCTTCAGCAACATGGTTTTGCCTGTCTTAGGCTGCGCTACAATCAATCCCCGCTGGCCTTTTCCTATTGGTGTAAATAAATCAACTACACGTGTAGAGTAGTCATTTGGCTCATTAAATAAGTTTAGCTTCTCATCAGGAAACAGTGGCGTAAGATAATCGAACGGCACACGGTCACGGATTTCTTCAGGTCTTTTGCCATTGATCGATTCTACTTTCAGTAAGGCAAAATATTTTTCTCCCTCTTTGGGGGGCCGCACGGTACCTGTTACAGTATCACCTGTCTTGATACCAAATAATTTTATCTGGGAAGGTGAAACATAGATATCATCAGGAGAAGAAAGATAATTATAATCTGAGGAGCGCAAAAATCCATACCCATCACTCATGATTTCAAGAACCCCTTCCCCCGGAATCATGCCATCAAAATCAACGTTAAACGTGGGAACTTCCTTTCGGAAAGGCAACCTCTGGAATTGCCCATTTTTTTCATACCGCATTCCATCATCAACCTTATCATTCATCACTACTGGAGATTCCTCTATTATGGGTGCTGCCTCCATCTCAACAGGTTCTGGAATAGTAGCTGTAATCACCTCCGTTTCTTTAGCGGGCGGCTCATCTACATTAGTAACTGCTTTACGCCTTCGTATTTTTGGCTTGGCATCGTCCTGGGATTCTTTGACAGACTCAGGTATAATAGCCTGTTGATCGAGGATTTTGTAAATGAGATCCTGTTTAGCAAGCTTTTGAGAATTCTCAATTTTAAGATGGTCAGCAATATCTCTGAGTTCGGGAACGAGCATATCGTTCAATTGCAAAATGTCGTACATAAATAGTTTAAAGGGTGATATTAGTTTTTCAAATGCATTGGTTTTGCATTGGAGCAAACAGGGAGGTCCTGTATGCCTGAATTAATTATAAATATGATTTGAAATTATAAATCGAAATTTCCTGGATGGATTAAAACGAAGAGTACAGGGCAAAGGTATGTAAAGAATTATAAACTACAAATTGCCATTAAAAAACATTTAGCCACGTATAAAAATAGCCGGCTGTTTTTTATTGTTTCATTAAATTTTTGCGATCAGAAGCGTAGTTTACCTTTGCAAAAATTTAATCATGCTTACCCTTCAATATTTGCGGAGCAACCAGGATAATGCAGTAAACCAACTCGCAAAAAAACAATTTGATGCAAATGAAATAGTAGGAAAAATTCTTTCACTCGATAAGGAGCGGCGCAGGATGCAAACAGATCTGGATAAAATATTATCGAACCTTAATCAGCTGTCAAAAGAAATAGGACACCTTTTTTCCCTGAAAAAAAAAGAAGAGGCGGAAAGAAAAAGGGAAGAAACTTTTAAATTGAAAGAGGATGCAAAAAAATTGGAAGATCAATTACGTGATACAGAGAAACAGCAGTTTGAGCTATTGATTCTGCTCCCTAACGTTCCCAGTGAAAAAGTGCCGGAAGGCAGAAGAGCAGAAGATAATGAGGTGGTACGAACCGGAGGCTTCATACCCGAATTGCCACAATCCGCCAAGCCGCATTGGGAAATAGCATCAGAGTATGATATAATAAATTTTGAACTAGGAAATAAAATTACCGGATCCGGATTTCCTCTCTATAAAGGGAAAGGTGCGAAGCTGCAGCGTGCCCTTATTTCCTTTTTTCTTGAAAATGCAATTGATGCAGGGTATACTGAATATCAGCCCCCTCTGCTGGTTAATGAGGAAACGGGGTTTGGAACAGGACAGCTTCCTGACAAGGAGGGACAGATGTATTTCGTAAATGCCGATGGCTTTTATTTAATTCCAACCGCTGAAGTTCCCGTAACTAATATTTACCGTGATGTATTGCTTAAGGAAGAACAGCTGCCATTGAAGATGACCGCTTATTCACAATGTTTTCGGCGTGAAGCCGGTTCATACGGAAAGGATGTTCGGGGATTAAATCGGCTGCATCAGTTTGACAAGGTGGAAATAGTGCGCATTGAACATCCCGACCGTTCTTATGAAATGCTGGAAGAAATGGTGCGCCATGTAGAGCACCTGCTTTTACAGTTAGAGCTACCTTATCGCATATTAAAATTATGTGGTGGAGATATGAGTTTTGCATCTGCGCTAACCTACGATTTTGAAGTTTTTTGCGCAGCTCAAAAACGCTGGCTTGAGGTAAGCAGTGTTTCTAATTTTGAAACTTTTCAATCAAACCGCATGAAGCTTCGTTTTAAAACAAAAGAGGGAAAAACAGAATTTCCTCATACCCTGAATGGCAGTGCACTTGCGCTTCCAAGAATTGTAGCCTCATTATTAGAAAATAATCAAAGCGCTGAAGGAATTAAAATTCCGGCAGCATTGGTACCGTATACTGGTTGGGAAATGATTTAAGACTGATTTAAAAAAATTTATTCCCTTCCGAGCATCTTTAATATTTTTTTTCCTCTCGAAGTAAAGGCTGGCTTTGCAAATTCCATCTGATCTTCAATCAGCATACGCAGCTCATTTCTGATACCCGGTTCATCTCTTGCAATATTTGAAAGTACGCTCATTGAAAATACTTTTATTGCAACCGGCTCCATGGAAGAAACCAAAAAATCGAAACAAATAGTTGTTGCCAGTCCATGTAATTTTTTTTTAATTTCAATATTCTGTAAAACCCTAATTACATTTCTTTTAACAGAATTGTGAACAGGTTGCTTACAGTATTCCAGCATCCGTTTTATAAAAGGTAAAATGAGCTCAGGATGTTTTTTACCCACATGAGATACAAGCCAGGCACATCGCTGAACTACCCGGTACTGATCATTGAAAAATAATTTCATCAATTCCGCAAAGCGATCTTTATCGCCATTAATCCAGGATGCAATTTTTATCACCTGCTTTTTAGAATGCTCTTTTATTTCCTTTCTAAGATTCATAGCATAAGAATCCTAAGTAGAAGCTTTGTGATTTTATTATTATTCACAGTCCATGCTGTGCCGAAATTTCAAGCATACGATCGATTGATTTCTTTGCCTGTATTCGTATCTCTTCAGGAACTGTAATTTCAGGAATTTCATACTCCATACACACGAATAATTTTTCAAGTGTGTTGCGTTTCATGTAAGGGCAATCGTTACAGGCGCAGCCATTATCAGGAGGAGCGGGGATAAAGACCTTTTCAGGAGATGATTTTTGCATCTGGTGAAGAATTCCAGTTTCAGTCGCTACTATAAATTCAGTAGCTGAATTATTTATAGTGTATTTAAGAAGACCAGTGGTGGATGCAATATAATCGGCAAGTTCTAATACCTGGGTTTCACATTCAGGATGTGCAATTACCTTTGCCTGTGGATGCCGGTTTTTCAGCTTTAATATCTTTTCCCTTGAAAATACTTCATGAACAATACATGCACCTTCCCATAGCAGCATATCCCGGCCGGTTTTCCGGATAAGATAACTCCCTAAATTCTTATCAGGAGCGAAAATGATTTTTTTCTCTGGAGGGATGGATTCAATTATTTTTTGGGCGTTGGATGAAGTGCAAATGACATCACTAAGTGCTTTAATTTCAGCCGAACAGTTTATATAGGTTATTACCACATGATCAGGAAATTTAGCTTTAAACCTTGAAAACAATTCCGCAGGACAGGCATCCGCTAAGGAGCATCCTGCCTTTAGATCAGGTATTAAAACCTTTTTTTGGGGTGAAAGGATTTTCGCCGTTTCAGCCATAAAGTGGACTCCAGCAAATACAATGATATCGGCCTGCGTTTTTGCTGCCTGCTGTGATAACCCAAGGCTATCTCCCATATAATCCGCAATTTCCTGGATGTCCGGCTCCTGGTAATAATGCGCTAGTATAATAGCATTTTTTTCTTTCTTGAGGCGTTTAATTTCTTCAAATAAATCTATTTCCGGGTCCACCTCAATATCTAAAAAACCGGTTTCATTTAATTTCTCAGTTGCTTCAGCTACTTGTTCACTCATTTAAATATTACTTTTAAAATAGAAAGTTATTATTACAATCTATTAGTGGTGTTAATTCGTTTGCAACTTTACTTTCTTTTACTTGCTTTCCTGCTTATCAATGGTTCATCCACATTTAAAAATACGTAATCCACAACGATTCATCCTGCAAATCAACAAGGTTGATACTTGTTAACACAATGTGCCGCATGTTGCTCAGTTAATAAAATTCTAAATAATTACTCACTTTTTAAAAATGGGCTCGTTGACAAATGGTACTTTTTTTAAAGAGTTATACACCTAAGGGGTAAGTTATAAGACGATATTTGTAAATAGAAAGTTTGGAACATTCTGCTAACGGTTTAAACACATATCCGGGGAAAATAATGTTAGTAAGAACACTTTGATAATAAACTCGTTACAGATTAATGGCAGTTTATTCATTCTGGCATGAAATGGTATTTTTGAATAAGAATAGTACCTATGATTACACCGGTGTGGAATGATTTTACCAACCTGATCAGCAAACTTACATTACGTAAAGCATGGAATATTATTAAAGTTTTCTGGTCGTATCACTATTCTAAATATGCAGGAACAGCAACTCTTAAAGGATTGCCTTTTAGTGTTTCCATAGAGCCTACAACGTCCTGTAATCTTCGGTGTCCCGAATGCCCCAGTGGGTTAAGAGCCTTTACACGTAATACAGGAATGCTCGATGAAATTTTTTTTAAGGAGATCATTCAGGAGATACACCGTGATTTATTGTACCTCAGTTTTTATTTTCAGGGTGAACCCTACCTCAATTCAAAGCTTTTGGATATGATTGAGTTTGCTTCAGACCATAATATTTACACTTCCACCTCTACCAATGGTCATTTTTTAAATCAAGAAAATGCTAAAAAAACCGTGGAATCAGGGTTGGACCGTCTTATTATTTCCATTGATGGCACTACACAGGAGGTTTATGAACAGTACAGGGTTGGCGGTAAATTATCTAAAGTTGTAGCGGGGGTAAAAAGTATTGTGAAGTGGAAAGAAAAACTGAAATCCAAAACCCCACATATTATTATACAGTTTTTAGTTGTAAAACCCAATGAACACCAGATTTCTGAAGTTATTGATTTACAAAAAGAATCAGGAGCTGATGATCTGTGGTTTAAAACAGCACAGGTCTATGAATATGAAAATGGGAACAGCTTGATTCCCACCATAGAAAAATATTCGCGTTATAAAATAAACCCGGATGGTACTTACCGGATTAAAAACACCCTGATTAACCATTGCTGGAAGATGTGGCACTCCTGTGTAATTACCTGGGATGGAAATGTGGTTCCCTGCTGTTTTGATAAGGATGCAAAGCACCAGTTAGGGAATCTTAAACAAAGGCCATTAAGCCAAATCTGGAAAAGCGAGGCATATACTGCCTTCAGAAATGCTGTGCTAACTTCAAGAAATGAAATAGATATCTGTAAAAATTGCTCAGAAGGTATGTCTGTGATACGTAATTAAATCAGCCGTTATGTATATTCAAAATCAGCCTGATTTAAGATCGTTATTAAACGGTCATAATCTCTTTTTCCTTTACTTCAAGGTGTTTATCAATTAATCCAATATATTTTATAGTAAGGTTTTGCATATCACTTTCCCCGTCTTTTATCTGGTCTTCTGAAACATGCTCTTTACCTAATTTTTTTATTTGATCCACCGCATCACGGCGGATGTTGCGGATGCTTACGCGCGCAAGTTCAGCAAACTGGTGTGCTTTTTTTACATATTCTTTTCGTCGTTCCTCCGTAAGCGGAGACTGGTAAAGCTTAATAACATTCCCATCATTATGAGGGGTGATCCCTATGTTTGCAGCAAGGATGGCCTTTTCTATTACTTCAAGCATTTTCTTTTCCCAGGGCTGAATAACCAATGTGCGCGCATCAGCAACTGAGACGTTAGCTGACTGAGATATGGGCAGCTGTGAGCCGTAGTAATCTATTTCTATGTTATCGAGAATGGCGGGAGAAATTTTCCCTGCCCGTACATGGGTCAATTCAATCTCAAGGTGCTGGATTGCTTTATCCATATTATTTTTTGCATCACTACTGATTTGTTGAATGCTCATAAGTAAAAAATTTCGATCAAAAATAAAAAATGGAGAGACAAAAAAATATTACAAGCTCTGATTACTTATCCGGTAACGAGCGTTCCGAGTTTTTCTCCCTGTAACACACGGTAAAGGTTTCCGGGAGTATTTGCATTGTACACGATGATGGGTATATTATTTTCCTGGCAAAGAGTAAAAGCAGTCATATCCATAACATTCAAATTTTTCGAATATGCTTCATTAAAAGTAATGGCCTCATATTTAACAGCGTTCTTATCTTTTTCCGGATCAGCTGTATAAATTCCATCTACGCGTGTTCCTTTCAGAATTACTTCTGCATCAATTTCAATAGCCCGCAGAGACGCTGCAGTGTCTGTTGTGAAAAATGGGTTACCTGTTCCGGCCCCGAAGATTACCACACGTCCCTTTTCTAAATGCCTCATTGCCCGCCGCCGAATGTATGGCTCTGCAATCTGCTCCATTTTTATAGCGGACATCAATCTGGTTCTTACCTGGTGCTTTTCAAGAATGCTTTGCAGCGCCATGCCGTTCATTACCGTTGCAAGCATACCCATATAATCACCTTGTGCCCGCTCAATGCCCGATTCTTCCGAGTTCATCCCCCTGTAAATATTCCCACCGCCTATTACTACTGCAATTTGAACACCCGCATTTACAGCTGATTTTATTTCTTCAGCATACAGACTTGTCATCGCGGGATCTATCCCATAATCCTGGGTTCCCATAAGAGATTCACCAGACAGCTTCAGTAAAATGCGATTGTATTTTATCGGCATATTCCGTTTCTTTCTATAACAGTTATCTACAAATCCTTGAATTGCGAATTCCTATAAATAAAAAAGGAGAGAATTAATTTCTCTCCTTTGATGGTTTAATTTGAAAGCGTTACTCGCTTAAAGGCAGTCACCTTTAAATCCTTATCAATTCCTCTCAGCACATCTGAAATTGATTTCTTATTATCTTTTACGAATTCCTGGCTCATCAGTGTTTGCTCTTTAAAAAATTTATTTAAAGCACCCGCTGCAATTTTATCAATCATATTTTCCGGCTTGCCGTCCACTTTCGCCTTTTCACGGGCAATGTCCAATTCACGGTCTATGATGTTTTGAGGGACATTTTCCTGGGTTACGGCTACCGGGTTCATAGCTGCTATCTGCATCGCAACATCTTTACCGGTACTTTCCAGTAAATCTGTTTTTGGTTTGTTAAAACCTACTAAAACTGCAAGCTTATAGTTTGAATGAATATAAGAAACCACCGTTTCATCTTCCAGAATTTCAAAGCGGCGCAGCTCAATTTTTTCTCCGATCTTACCAACCATTTCTGCTATCTTATCACCGATAGAAATCTCGGTGTAGTTTAATTGAAGAACCTGATCACGATCGGAAGTATTTTCTTCCAGGGCACGCTGTGCTACTGTTTTTGCAAAGGAAATAAATTCTTCATTTTTTGCTACGAAATCAGTTTCACAGCTAAGGTTTACAATTACGCCTTTTGTCCTTTCATTATTTGAAAGCGCGATAACAACACCTTCTTTCGCTTCACGATCGGATCGTAATGCAGAAACCTTTTGTCCTTTTTTTCTCAGGTAATCAATTGCTTTTTCAAAGTCTCCCTCAGATTCTGTCAGTGCTTTTTTACAGTCCATAAGGCCGGCACCGGTTTGTTGCCTGAGCTTGTTTACATCCGCAGCTTTTATTTCAACCATTTTATTTAATGTTTTAATGATTTACTATTATCAGAAAGCACACACTGAGTTCTCTCAATACAAAGAATAAGATATGAATTATTATTTTTTCAACGGCTGACGCGGGCGTTGCTGCTGTTGAGTTTGCGGCCTTCTTCTTCTTAATCCTCCTCCTGCAGGTGCACCGGGCCCCTTACCACCTCTTTTACCACCTCTTTTATCCTTACTATCTTCGTCTTCGCCCATATTAAAATCTCTGCGCGATTCTGTATTTTCTTCTTCCTCCTGTCCTCCTGAAGCTTCCATGGCATCCTTATCTTTTTGACGCTCTTCTAATCCCTCAACCATTGCCTGGGTTAAATAGCTGGTTACAATAGCAATTGATTTCGTTGCATCGTCATTTGCGGGAATGGCAAAATCAACCAGTGTGGGATCGGAATTGGTATCCACCATGCCGATAGTTTGAATATTCAGCTTCTTTGCTTCCGCTAAGGCGATGTGCTCATTCATAATATCAACCATGTATATAGCAGCCGGCAATCGATTAAGGGCCGCAATACCCCCAAGCACCTTTTCAAGTTTAGCCTTTTCACGGCCGAGGCGCAAACGTTCTTTTTTAGTAATGTTTTCAAAGGTTCCATCGGTAAGCATCTTTTCAATGCTTTGCATCTTTTTTATGGACTTACGAATTGTTGAAAAATTCGTAAGCATACCACCGAGCCAGCGTTCCGTCACAAAAGGCATCCCCGCTCTTTGGGCAGCTGCAGATACGATTTCCTTTGCCTGCTTCTTGGTTGCAACGAAAAGCACTTTCTTTCCACTGCGTGCAATCTGCTTCATAGCAGCAGCCGTTTCTTCGAGCGCTTCCATAGATTTATTCAGGTCAATGATATGGATCCCTTTACGTTCCATGAAAATGTACGGAAGCATTTTTGGATTCCATTTTTTCTTTAAATGACCAAAATGAACTCCGGCCTCGAGCAACTGTTTATATTCAATTTTTTCCACCGTAATGAAAGATTTTGTTATGATTAATACATTCCTGCAATTAGCGCTTGCTGAACTGGAAACGCTTGCGGGCTTTTTTTCTGCCGGGCTTCTTGCGTTCTACCGAGCGCGGATCGCGGGTAAGCATTTGCTTAGTCTTAAGGATGGGGCGATACTCCGGATTTACTTTTATTAAAGAGCGGGCAATGCCGAGACGAATTGCTTCTGCCTGACCCTTCACTCCGCCGCCGTTAACATTTACTATTACGTCGTACTTGTCCTGTATCTCAAGAAGGTTGAAAGGCTGCTCTAATACCTGCTGAAAAATTCGCTGAGGGAAATAATCAGTATAGTCTTTTCCGTTTACTACAATTTTTGACTTTCCCGAAGCCGGAAATATGATTACCCGCGCCGATGCCTCTTTTCTTCTGCCAATGGCATTTGTTTTTTCCACGTATTAGTGTCTTTTAATGTTAACTATTGTTTTGAATGGGAGTAGGTTTTTGCGCCATATGGTTGTGCCTGGTACCGGCAAAAACATGCAGTTTGCCAAACATAGCCCTGCCTAGCCGTGTTTTAGGCAGCATGCCCCGAATGGCTTCTTCAATAAGATATTCAGGTTTTTTATCCAGCAGCTTTTCGGGTGTAGTTTCCCGTTTGCCGCCAGGATAACCGGTGTAGGTTACTATAATTTTATCACTCATCTTTTTTCCGGTCATTCTTACTTTTTCAGCATTAATAACCACTACATGATCCCCGCAATCTACGTGAGTGGTAAAGTAAGGCTTATGCTTGCCAATAAGCAAAGAAGCAATTTTGGTAGAAAGGCGACCAAGGGTTTGACCCTCGGCATCCACGAGCCACCATGCTTGTTTTACAGTACTTTTATTGGCATGCTGCGTTCTGAAACTTAATGTATCCACCGGAGTATTGTATTAGGTTATAAATAGGGGTCGCAAAGGTAATTGGAATAGTGCAGGAAGCAAGGGCTAAGGACATTAATTTGAAGGTCGTTCGTATAAAACATTGATAATGAGGTAAATTTTCGTCAAAATATATTGACGGATGTAGTTTTTAGAGATGGTACCGAAAACGTCCTACCGAGATGTTTGACGTCCTTATGGAGAAACTTTCCTAATTTCCCACCATTCCCTTAGAATGAAAGATTTAACAAATTCCCAAACTGAAAGGAAGAATATTCTTAATAACAATATTGCCCTTCAAGAGCTTTACGAGCAATTAGGATTTAGAGCTTTAAAGTTTGAAGCAAAGTATAGGTATACTAAGCAGCAAATTAGTAGATTTTTTGAAGTAGATACTCGAACTATTGAACGTTTATTAGAAAATCATGCTGCCGAATTGGCTGAAAATGGGTATGAACTATTCAGCGGAAAAAGACTTAGAGAATTTAGAAATGCCGTGTTAACATACCTAAAAGAATATAGGCGGAATGTTTCCGACGTTGATGTCGGAGACATCTCGGAAATGATTGGTATTGATGATATTAGCTCCAAAACGCCTTATATAGGAATATTCACATTTAGAGCCTTCTTAAATATTGGAATGCTACTAACGGGTTCTGAAAGAGCACGAGAGCTTCGTTCGGCTATTTTAGACATAGTAATTGATGTTCTGAATAAGAAAATGGGAGGGTCGACAAAATACATAAATCAAAGAGAAGAAGAATTTTTGCCAAGTGCTATTCGTGAATTCAATTACCGTCAGGAATTTACTGATGCCTTAAACAAGTACATTGAACCTAATAATTTTAAATATGCCCAACTTACCGATAAAATTTATCTAAGCATCTTCAAAGAAAATGCAAGAGAATATAGGCAGATTCTCAACCTCAATTCAAAGGAAAATGTGAGGCTAACAATGTACTCAGAAGTCCTTGATCTTATTTCAAGTTATGAAAATGGGTTTGCTGCTTATCTAAAGAAAAAATTTGAGTCTATAGGTAGGAAACTTGAACTCATTGAAGCGCATGAATTATTCAATGAATTTGAAAATCTTACCATTGAAATTTACGAACCACTCAGGGAGAAAGCAAGAAGTTTAATGGCAAGTCGTGACATGGCATTAAGAGATGCACTCCATGAAAAATTGAAAAGTTACATTGGAATTGTAAGTTCTGAGGATTTTGAAAAATTTATAGGAGAACATAGTATCTCCCTTGAAGAAAGAATTGAAGAAAATAAAGAGGTTTTTAAACGGCTAAAGGGTAGATAATGGATTGTAAGTATTTTGACCTGCGCTATGCTATCAAAACTCATGATAAGATTTTAGAAGTATCAGGTGGTAATCCAGGAATAATTGATGAAGGCAGATTAGAAAGCTCATTGACACATATTCAAAATGACGACTATTATCCTATGTTCGTAGACAAATTAACGCATATCGTTTATGAAATAAATAAGGGGCACAATTTCAATGATGGTAACAAAAGAACCTCAGTTGCTTTAGGGGCTTTTTTTCTGGAATTAAATGGTTTTCGTGCGCTTGTTGACAAATTTATTATTGGAATGGAGAATATTGCTGTTTCAGTTGCAGACAATCTTATTGATAAAAAACTTTTGAAGGAAATTATGGTATCATTATTAAGCGAACCTGAATATAATGAAGAATTAAAATTGAAAATTATACATGCTATCTCTTAGATACTGTGGGCTTAGGTTAATGCCGAGAGCCATCCGTTTAAAGTCCTCTTTATGATGCGGATTTAATGCTTTATTCTTTATAAATTCATATCCATTCGTCAATTCTGCCATTGATTTGCGCTTCTTTTGGCAGCCTTTAGTTTCATATTACAAGCTACAAGAAATTTCTTCTGATCATGACTATATACACGATTTCATCACTTACATATTAGTTATAATTTGATACTTTCAATTTGTTCCTGTCGGAATAATCACCTTTTTTGCATTTTTTTATTTGGAGCAGTAACAATAGTCGTTAAATCTGCTTATTCAGTCAGCAATTTTCTTACAGTATTTTTTAAAATATCTAGCAGCAGATCAATAGTGGAAAGATGTGTTCTGAAAGACAAGATAGCGGCTCGAAGTATGAACCTGCCATCTAATATGGTGGAAGAGATGAATACCCGTCCGTCCTTTTTCACTTCTTCTACAATACGCTTATTGAATGCATCAGCATTACCTTTTTGAGGAACGTAGCGATACGTTACCACGGACAGTTCCGGCTCAGGGCCCACCTCAAATCCCAATTTTTGAATTTCATCATAGAAATATTTTGCCAGCAATAATTTCTCTTCCAGGCATGCCTTAAAGGGTTTTAAGCCATGCAGCTTTAAAGGCAGCCACATACGTAACCCCCGGAAATGCTTGGTAAGCTCGGGAGAAAGATCGGCAGGCGACAGATCCTCTGTGGCATTTGTTGCATCCTGCATGTAATTGGCCTGGTAAAAATGAGATGTATTCATGGCAACCCTATTCTTCACCAGCACGGCACCTGAGCCATAAGGCAGAAACAACCCTTTATGCGGATCTACCGATAGAGAATCACTGCTATTAATGCCCTTTAACCTTTGTTTCCCTTCATGTGTAAGTATAAAAAATCCGCCGTAAGCTGCATCAATATGATACCATAGGTTGTTCACTTTTGCAATACTTCCAATTTCTTCCAATGGATCAATGGCACCCGTATCTGTTGTTCCTGCTGAAGCAATAACTAAAAAAGGCTGAAGCTTGTTTTTCTTATCCATCACAATCATCTTTTCCAAAGCCTCACTCTTCATCCTGCAGTGATCGTCAAGCGGTACCTGCCTGATAATACATTCTTTCATTCCGGCAATGCGAATGGCTTTATCTACCGAATGATGGGCTTGTGATGTTAAATAGATTACGGCAGTTTCGAAATCCCTTGCCTTTATTTTGGATGCATCGCGCGCGCATACCAAACCAATTAAATTTGCGATGCTTCCCCCGGATGTAAGATTGCCTGCAGCATCATTTGGATATTTCATTAAATCGGCTAACCAGCTGATCAGGCTATTTTCCATTTTTACAGCTCCCGGCCCTGCAAAATACACGCCTGCATACCGGTTAAATACATCGGCGAGGTAATCTCCTAAAGCGGAATAATAAATTCCACCCCCGGGAATGTATCCCAAATGGCCACCAGATGCTGGATTGAGCCCCGGATAATCAACCTCATTTTTAATGATGGATAATAACTCGGCAATAGATGAAGGTTCATCGGTAATTGGAATATTTAAATGATCAGTCAATTGCTCATTTAAAATATTAAAAGCATTGGTAGTTTCTATATGATTCAGGAAATGATCCCCATACTCAATAACCCGGCTGCGTACCTGATTTCGCTGACTCTGATCCGGATCAAGTAATCGGGAAGTTTTTTCCAGCCGTAAAATTTGATCGCGCATGAAGATGCTTATTAGTTGATGTAATTTTATATCCCTGAATTATTGATGAAAGGCTCCACATTCTTCAAATTAACGAACAAGGTTATCCAATAAAATTTATAGACGATATCATTTGGTCTAATCTTTGGAAAATAAGCATAAACTAAAGAATGAAAGCTAAACGTGGGATCATAAATATAGCTATCTTCTCAATTCTGATAGCACTGACAAGCAGTTGTGCACATCATGTAGTTATCCAGCAGCCGCCACCACCGCCGGTCGTAGTAGCGCCGGTGGCGCCTTACCCCGGAGCAGTTTGGATTGCATCGGAATGGCGGTGGGATCAAAAGAGCAGGGTTTATGTAAAAGTACCGGGCTACTGGTCACGCCCTCCACGTACTCAATACCATTGGACTCCGGGCCACTGGAATCGGCAAAGGAGCGGCTATGTATGGATTCATGGAAACTGGAGAAGATAGATAATAGTAGACTGAAAAGCCCGGAGATGCCCGGTCTTTTGTCTATTGCAAACTATTGTTAAACAATCTTTGGGGTGGAAGTACCCAACCCTTTACCGGTGATATAAACCAGGTATATACCGGGATTGTAATTGCGGCCAAGGTTAGGGTTTTATTACTTGAGCAGTACTCTGCTCAACATTTGAAATAGTTTAAAAAAAAAATTGTATTTGCGGCTAATTTGTCATTGGAACGTATTCATTATTATTGAAAATTCAACAGAAATACCCAAGCTTCTATGGCACGCGGCAATCTTATTCTTGAAAATATACAGGTGGATTCATACGCCAATGAAGGTAAATCAATAGCCCATAGTGAAGGAAAAGTAATTTTTGTGAAAGGTGGAGTGCCGGGTGATGTGGTTAATATAGTAATTGAGAAAAATAAGAAAGACTGGATGGAGGGATCCGTGGTCAGGGTGATTGAGGCATCCCATGATCGGATACAGCCGTTTTGCCCTCATTTTGGTTATTGCGGCGGCTGCCAGTGGCAGCATATGAAATATGAGATGCAGCTGAAATATAAACAGCTAGCCGTAGAAGATACGCTTGAGCGAATAGGGAAAATACATATTAAGGAAAAGCTTTCTATTGCAGGATCTGAAAAAGACCGGCATTACCGCAATAAGCTTGAGTTTACTTTTTGTAAAAGTGAATGGATCAGAATTGAGGACTGGAAAAATAATCCTGATCAGGTGAAGAATGCAGCATTGGGTTATCATTTACCAGGTGCTTTTGATCGTGTATTTGATGTAAAGACTTGTCCGCTGCAGCCGCCATTAAATGATTCGATTCGGCTTGCCATAAGAAATTTTACGATCGCGGAAGGTTATGAATATTTTGATTTAAGAAAACAGACGGGCGATTTGCGCAATCTTATAATCCGGATTACTTTAACAGGAGAAGTAATGGTTGTGGTTGTTTTCTCAACCTCGGATGATCATAAAATTCTGAAATTGATGGAATTTATTAAAACAAAATTTCCGGAGATAACCAGCCTGCAATATGTAATAAATCAAAAGCGAAACGATACCATTTATGATCTGGAGGTAATCACTTATTCAGGAAATGATTATGTGCAGGAGCACCTTGAAGATTTAAAATTTAAAATCAGCGCAAAGTCTTTTTTTCAGACAAATACCCGCCAGGCAGAAAAGCTTTATCAATGCGTGCGTGATTTTGCTGAATTGGACAGAGAAGATTTTGTGCTGGATCTTTATACAGGAACTGGCAGCATAGCCTTATTTCTTGCAAGGCAGTGTAAGAAAGTGGTCGGTGTAGAACAGGCAGAGCAAGCCATTGACGACGCAAGAGAAAATGCGAAGCTGAACAACATTACCAATGCTGACTTTTATCAGGCTGATATTTCTAAAATTTCTTCTCAACCTTTTTACGCTGATATTTCTTCGGCTACTAAAGAACAATCCAATCGAAGTATTGTAATTACAGATCCGCCGAGAGCCGGAATGCACCCGCAGGTGATATCAGAATTGTTGCAGCTTGCTCCGGATAAAATAATATATGTAAGCTGTAATCCGGCTACTCAGGCTCGTGATCTGCAGTTTCTTGCGGAACAGTACTCTGTAGAAAAAATCCGTCCCTTTGATCTTTTTCCGCAAACCCACCATGTGGAGAATATAGCTGAGCTTATAAAAAAATTATAAAATGCATATGCAAGGGTATTCTTTTCCATCTTTTCTCCCTGCAAAAATATTTTCTTTCGTAACCAAATGGTGATATCAAAATAATCGAAATTGTGGTCTTCAAATCGATTCTCTTTCAGCGCTGAAAATTTTTTAAGGTAGCCGGAAAAGAATTCCCGTTTATGTTCAGAAGGATTCAGTTGAGATAAATTGAGTATAAACTCTATTAATAAGTTTTCGGTAGCTGTTGTACTTTTTTTATTCCCATTTAAATTTTTTAATCCTCTTGTTAAATACTCCAACAGATCAAAATTTCCCTCTTCATAATGAATAAGAGTATGCAACACCTGAGCCACCGTTGTTATTTTATGGTGGGTTTTAGCTGCATCGTCATTAAGTATTTTTTCAATGAACCTGATCGCCTTTTCATGATTATGAATTTCATAATTAATAAGCAGCAAGAGCAAGAAATGTCTCTAATCTGCGCTGAGGTTCCATCATATTGCAATTCCGGTCAAAGAATTCTTTTTGTTGTGTGATTACTCTGCTGTAATTGCTGATGTTGTCCGTTTTTATAGCTATCCCTATTTCCGTTTTGTAAGTCCAGGAAAAAATAATTATCCGAAACCGATCAGAGGTTACGCGTTTTATTTCATTTGATTCAGCTTAATTTTTTAAGTGTTTAATCACTTCCATCACTTGTTCGTATTGCCCATTGTGATAGTATAGTACCAGCAAATCGCTGTACGCCCCAAGGTAATTTCCTGGTGCCTGTTGTTTAAATGGGAAACTGATTGTAGAGATCAATCTGCCCCGTCAGGTATAATTCAGCTTTTTCATATTGGCAGCTTGCCATCAGGTAAGAAGACCAGATAAAATAAAATAAACTTCTAGCTCTGAAGCTAGCAAACTGATCTGCATTTTTCAGAAGGGGGTGCAACATCAGATCGCGAATGTCTTTTACTTTTGACCGATCTTGCGCTGAATTGTCTTTCTTAAGGAGCACCGATAAAGAAAGTGCGGTATAAGCTATTTCTCCATAGTTGTTTAGCCGGTGAAGAAATTTCTTTTCATCTGAATTGATACGGCGCAGCTAATTTTCAATATTACTTTTTTCAGAAGTGATGGAAAGAAGCGTATATTCTTTATGGAGAATTTCTAATAAAACCTTCCAGATTTCATAGCGTTCAGCCAAATCTCTTGCCCGCAGCAGCTTCATTTTGCTCTCTTCGTAGAGCGCTTTCTCATTAAGTATAGCCGCGTCAAGCATCATTTCTTTAAGTGTGAAATCTACAGAGCGGCTCTCATGAAAATTGCGTAATGTTTTTAACAGGAAATGGTATAGCTGTACCTTAATAACCGATAAATGAGAAATAAATGACTCTTTATGAAGCCGCTCTTTCAGTAATGTTTCATCATATTCTTTCTGCTGATCAAGAACTTTAAAAAGCTTAAGATAAGAGCTTGACCTTCGATTTATAGCTGCTGTAAGCGTAAAATATCTCTTTTCGCTTTGGCTTAAAGAATGAATGAGACGAAACAGGGAATTTGATTGGTTCATTAAAGGGTAAAAGACGGTTGATCTTATTGACCATATTTAACTCAAATATAAAACCCTGACCTAAATTTCGCAGTCTTAACAGGATTAAGTCACCTTAAGTTTGTCGAAAAGTGAACAAAGAGCTTTAGGACCTACTTTATTTAGGATTGAAATTATTCAGTTGTCTTTTCTTATACATTATTTTACTACAACTATTTTTTGCGTTATCACGATATTATAACATGTTGCCATCAGTAAATAAATTCCCGAAGGAAAAGAAGAGACATCTATATGTGTTTCGTTTAAGCCCTTGTTGATAATATAGGAGCTAACCTGCTTGCTAACTGAATTAAATAAACTTAGAGTTTCATTTTGATTAAGTGCCCTTTCAAAAATTACATGTAAATCATTGTACACAGGATTAGGATAACACTTAAATGAAATTTTATCATTGGCTGCGTTTGAATAGGAAACTTTTTCAGTACATCCACTACCTATAAAATTTGCAAGCAACCGCACGTAAGCTGCCTGGCTATAAATGGCATTTTCAGTTACCTGCCAGGAATCAATTGGCCAATCGTTGTTGAAATCCTTATAGGACTTTTGTATAGGTTGATTTTTCGGCGGATCGATGGAGACCGAATAGCACAAGGCATTATTGGAAGAACTGCCGCAACCGCTTGGGCAGCAGGCATCCCAATTATAAGATGGATTCGGGCCACCAGGAACGAAACCGGGAGCTGGTCCATAAACAGAAGTACCTACACGGTCCCACAAAGGGCTTCCGTCTTTGAACCAGGAATTATAGAATTCCAAAACTGAATTCTCAGCGCCATAAGTGCTCATGTTGCTCAGGTAAACATGTGTGAGCGGATTCACTCCATGCATTCCGTGCAGGTAGCCGGAAGCAGCATTTGTGTAATTGGTTGCATTCCCCGGATCCAGATTGTAGCCATTCATATTTGTGAACATTACACCCTGGTCGCATTTAAACTCATTACTGCCCCAGGTATAGTTTTGATCCTGAAGGTAGGCGCGGTAGGCATCCGTTTTATTTAAAAACCCCGGAAGATTTTCATCATAACCAGTAATTGAGTTGGTATATGCAGTGGTTATGTCACTTTTTACATTTGAAGAAGCTCCGGGAAGCTTTGTATAATATAAGAGGGCATCTTGCTGGGCTTGTTCGAACGGATACGCGAACTGCCATTGGATCAAATGCACTTGTGAATAGTTATTCTCGAAGAAGTTTTTGTATGAAGTTCCACCGGTATATGCATATAAATAACATGCTGCCGCTACTTTGCGTGAAAGCCTGCCATAATCATCCGTCTCCTGCTCACCTGCACCGATGATGCCTGAATTATAGAAATAGACATTGGGGTTTGCCTTCGCCCACTTCCAGGCATTTACCGCAGCCGTTTTCAATGTTTTAGAATACGTTTTCATGGAATAAATACCGAGCGATTTAAATTCAATAGCTGCCAACGCAAATACTGATGCTGCGGTAAGCGTTGCAGAAGTATTTGCCGGACCATAACGGCGGTATTGCGCATCAGCCGAAGGCGGGCTTGCTGATCCTCCGCCCACAATGCTAAGCTCAGAGCCATCTGTATTCTGCATTTTTAATAGCCAGTCCATCTCATACTTCACTTCATCTAAAATATCAGGAATGCCGTTCCCTGATTCTGGTATGTTACTGTTATCTCCAAAAGCGGACGGGTTTTGTTCGTAAGCGAGCAGCAAATGAGTAAGGGTTTCCCAGGTGAAGTTTACATATTTATTGTAATCACCGGCGTCGTGCCAGCCGCCGCTTAGGTTCCTGCTGGTGGAAGAGTTCGTGTTGCTGTACAGCCGGCAATCCATATCCTGCTGAACTCCCTCATGGCAGACACCATCCGTCCATCCGGCATCTGCATACGGTGCAGCCTTGACTATTCCGCAGCGCTGATAATAATAAGTGCGAAGCGCGGCTTTCATTACACCATTATAAATACAGTCGCTTATAGTAAAACGATAAGAGCCTAATGCATTTGTAAGGTCATAGATATAGTAATCATCAGATACGGTTACTGAAGAAAAATCGAACCACCAAACCTGGTCGCCGGATTGAGATTGCGTGATGCCACTATTCCAGGTTGTGATATTTCCGGAATAAACTATTGCATCATCGTTCCAGCGGCGTACCTGGTATGTATTTCCAGGAGTAAAGTGAATAGTATCATTGAATCCGGTTTGAGGGTTAGCAATTACAGCGATCTTCTGATCAAACGTACGGTAGCCAAACTGGTCGATCTTAATAAATTCTGTAGTAGTAACAGGAGCAGCCACTGCTTGAATGGAAATCAGCAGAAAACTAAAAACACAAACAATTTTCATAAATAGAATTTCCCAGTCTACGGTGGAGATGCAAAAAGGTTAGACAGGCCAGGCTTCTTTTTAATACATTATCCGGGAAAATCTATAAATGGTTGCTAAATGATTATCGTTAAAATAATTTGAGCTGTTCATTGTTATTTCCCTGAGGGGGCATCACTTTACCAAAAACCGTTCTTCCACCATATTTCCAGGAGTCTTCCTTTTCCTTTTTTATTACAGCACTCAGGTTTTGATTCGGCACAAAATCTTTTTCTATCCTTTGAGCCAGGTGTGCCAGACTTTTTATTGCATGTGTTTTTTCGTTGGAACCGATTTTTGCTTTATTTACGGCTTGTCTCAATTCATCAATAGTTTCATCGTAGACTTTTACAGGCACTGGAAATGGGTGTCCGTCTTTTCCTCCGTGCGCAAATGAAAAACGCGCCGGATCACTGAAGCGTGACGGTGTCCCATGGATTACCTCGCTTACCAGGGTAAGGGATTGTAATGTTCTCGGTCCCAGGCCTTGCAACATAAGCAGCGACTCAAAGTTCTGAACCTCTTTTTCATGAGCGAGTGCCAATACACTTCCTAAGCGTTTTATGTTAACATCTGCGGCTCGTACATCGTGGTAGCAAGGCATTAACAGCTTCTTTATTTCCGGTAAAGATTGTACAGGATCTTCTATGGCTATTTTCACAAGTGAATCGCGGGTGCCCGAAGCCTTAGGATCTGTAAGGTTCAGGATAAGCCCCTGGTTTTTTCCATAAATAAAAGTATGGGGTGAATCCACAAAAGATTTTACTGAAGTGCTGTGCCAATGGTACCTTCTTGCCATGCTACTTTTATCATTTAATCCCTGCTGTACCACCGTCCAATCACCATCCCTCGTAACAATAAAGGAATGGAGGTAAAGATGGAAGCCATCCTGAATGGCAGTGTTATCTACCTTAGCGCTTAGCTTGCTGCAGTTAATTAAATAATTGCCATTCATACCTGTTTTATCAGCAATGCGTACCAGCTCTTCAGGAGTCTGCCGGGAATATTTGCCCTTTCCTCCGCATATATAAATTCCAAGCTCATGGCTAATTGGATTTATCGCTTTTTTTAAAGCACCCATCACCGATGTAGTAACTCCTGACGAATGCCAGTCCATACCCAGTACGCAACCTAAAGACTGAAACCAAAAAGGGTCGCTGAAGCGCTGAACTACTGCAGAAATGCCGTACTCCAGAGCTATTGCTTCTACAATAGCACCGCCCAACTTTTTCATTCGCTCCGCCAGCCATACGGGTACATGACCATAATGAAGCGGAAGATCAGCATATCCACTGCGGGGCATTGATATTTTTAAGTGAGCAGCTAAATTATATCCAAATCGATTGACTGTCTTCCTATTATTGTTGCATAATAATTGATGCTGTTTAAAGCAGGGTTACTTATGAAGAAAATTTATGCAGGCACCAGCGGTTTCAACTATAAACATTGGCATGAGAGATTTTATCCAAAAGATTTTCCAGTAGCAAGGCAACTCGAATTTTATACGGAACATTATAATAGTGTAGAGATTAACAGTTCATTCTATCATCTTCCAAAAGAAAGCACCTTTTTAAGCTGGAAAAACCGAACACCCGACCATTTTCGTTTCGCAATTAAAGGAAGCAGGTATATTACCCAGTTTCTTGCATTGAAAAATGCCTGGGAGGCAGTAGAAAATTTTTTTAGCCAATCCAAAGCATTGGGTCTCAAGCTTGAAGTAGTGCTTTGGCAATTGCCTGCTCACCGGGCAGTAAATGTGGAGCGTTTGAACTCTTTTGCGGAAGTATTAAAAAATAATACTGAAGCAAATAAAACGCGTCATGCTTTTGAATTCCGCCACCCCACCTGGTTTACAGAGGAAGTATATACCGTACTAAAAAAATATAATTTGGGACTTGTTATTCAGCACTCGAATCAATGGCCGGTTGTGGAAAAAGTTACTGCAAATTTTACTTATCTCAGATTTCATGGTGCACCTAACCTTTACGCCTCAGATTATACTGATGCGGAACTTCAGGAGTGGGCGGGTAAGATTAAAAAATTGGCTCGCGGAAAAGATGTTTTTGCCTACTTTAACAACGATATAAACGTATATGCAATAAATAATGCCAAAAAATTGAGCGAATTTCTTGAAAATTAAAAATTTACCTTCCTCTTGAATTTTATTATTCATTATCTGATCTTTACTGCTTTATCAGTTTAATTCAAAAGTATGCTGGCATCGCTTGAGCACCGGGTTCTTAAATTTTTATGCCGGATATGTTTCCCCTTTACCCGGTTCGCAATATTTGTTGTCTATTTTTGGTTTGGCGTGCTTAAATTAGTTGGACTCAGTCCTGCCGAGGCACTGGTGAAACAATTGTGGAGTCAAACCATACCCTTTATTCCTTTCCATGGATTCGAAATATTCTTTGGTCTTTATGAAATGGCTATTGGCATTATATTTCTTCTTCCCGGAAAGGAACGAATCGCATTATATTTGCTTATTCCGCACATGATAATGACATTTGGTCCCCTCGTACTGTTACCTGATTTTACCTGGAAATCGTTTATGGTTCCTTCTCTTTCAGGAAGTTATATTCTCAAAAATCTAACGATTATTGCTTTAGCCATTGCGATAGCTGCTAATGCAGGTGGATTTCAAAAACAGAAAGCCTGAATTAATATGACACTGTAAAAGATTAAGAGCAATAGGATTAAGTAAGTCACTAAGCGAATTACTCTTCAGATTAAAGATGTTTTTTTTCATCATTTCTTTCTACCAGGTAACTTATTACTAATCCGAGGCCGCCTCCAATACCAATCATACTAAAATAAATTGCCTCAGAATCTTCCGTATTGGGAAGGGAATAGTTTGTAAGGAAAAAAGCAATCATTAAACCGATGCCCACGCCTAAAAAAATTAATCCGCCCTTTAAAGAGTTAATTGAATTCAATGGCCGGTGCTGTTTTGAGCGAGGGTCCATACCTTTTTCAATCATTAGCATACGCTCTTTATTTGAGAGGTATACAATACCAAAAATCATGGCAAAGGCAGCCAGCGGAACAAGAATGGGAATTAAAATAGGATCCATGTTTTATATTTTTAGGTTTGTTGAATGTGTAATTTGACTCTGATATTAAGCCGGAGGTTACAGGCATTTGCTATTTTATTATCAGTTTAATTAAATCGGACTTCCTGTAACCTGTGCAGTATTTGGGTAGTCTAATAAGCTGTTAATGAGTGAGCAACTTTCGGATATTGAGATTATCAATAAAGTGTTGGGAGGTGATACTTCTTCATATAGCTTGTTGGTGCAGCGCTATCAACGTTATATTTTCTCGTTATCGCTTCGGTTTACAAAGAACAGAGAAGATGCAGAAGAGGTAGCCCAGGATTGTTTCGTAAAGGCCTACCGCTCATTGGGGACTTTTCAACAGAGTGCAAAGTTTTCAACATGGCTTTATTCAATTGTTTACCATACTTCTATGTCTTTTCTAAGGAAGAAAAAAGTGCAGATTATTTCAGTGGATGATGAGCAGCACGAACATATTTTAGAGGATTATCCATCCTATTTAAAGGCAAATGAAATTGAGTACAAATCAAGAACTGAACACGTGAATAAAGCTATTCAAATGCTATTGCCTGATGATGCACTTATTATTACCCTCTTTTATCAGGGCGAGCAGTCTTTGGATGAAATAAGTAAAATATCAGGCTATGAAACCAACACTGTTAAAGTAAAACTGCACCGGGCCCGTCAGCGCCTTCGAATTAAGCTGGAACAATTATTACAAAATGAAGTAAAAGAACTGCTATGAATACGATTGATGAACAGCTTTGGAATTACATTGATGGCACATCTTCACCTGAAGCGGTAATTGCCATAGAGCAAATGCTCCATGAAAATCCTGATATAAAAAAATTATATGATGAATATATTTCTATTCACCAACATCTTAAAAGTGTTGAACTGGAAGAACCATCCTTAAGGTTTACACAAAATATAATGGATCTGGTTGCCTTTGAACCTGCCCCGAAAATTGTAAAGACAAAAGTGGACACGCGTATCATTAAAGGAATTGGCGGATTTTTCCTAATCAGCATTCTTGGATTGCTTGTATATACATTATCGCAAATTCAATGGAGTCACCCTGCGGGTTCAACATTCTCTTTTCAGATGCCCCAAGTAAATTGGTCTAATATATTAAACCGTAATCTGCTGGCATTTCTGATTATAGATGAAGTTGCAGCCTTGTTCTTGATAGATAAATTAATGAGAAAGACAATCCACAAGAACGGCTCAAGCTTATGAACATCAGACTATTATTTCTTTATTACTTTCCTGGTAAGCAATAAACCATTTTTATTCTTTAACTGTAAAAAATAAATACCCGCAGGTAATAGCCCGATAAAGAAGGATTCTTCACCAATGTCGTTAATCAATTTTTTTGAGATAATCACCCTGCCTGCCGGATCGGTTAACAGCAGTTCAGGAGTGGTAAAACTACCAGGCAACAGGTCATAGGAAACGAAAAAAGTATTATCAAAAGGATTTGGAAATACTTCCAGCCGGTTGATATTATTGCCTGAATTATTAATGCCCACTTCAAAAGAATCTATGATCTGAAATTTGTCAACTCCACACTCTAATAAACTATAGCTTCCCGATGGGTTTTCAGCATAAAAATGCACTGACATATTTTCAGAAGGAACCACAAAATCTTTTATCCTGAAACGCTCTCTAACCCAGTGACTCCTTTGTGTATTTGAAACGCTTATATTTTTTAATAGCGAGGAATCGCTTTCACCAACTAAAAAGATCTTTAAAGTATCGTATGGGTAAACTCCTGAAACGTTATAGAACCATATATAAAAATCAAGGTAGGGATCGGTATATCCTGATACATTAAAAAGTGGAGAGGATAATCGCGTGGTTCCGTTAAAAACCGGGTCCACATAAAATTCTGTTTCCTTATTTCCCGTTACAAAGCACTGATTACCATAGTCATTATCTACATCGAATTCTGGATTTGATTGCTGACTATAGTAGAGTGTGCCGAGCGGCTCAGCCCTTACCCACTTGCCGGATTGCGCATCACCGCTTTCTTTCCATCCGAAATCAAGTGAGAAATCATCATAATAACCTGGTGCAAGAGAAACAATAAGCGGAGAGGTGCCGCTGTTAATGTTTTGAGAGGATAGGTAAGCGGTTTTATATCCCCATTTTCCCGCAAAAATTTGGTAGGTTCCATTATAAAAAACAGGGAATATAAAATTACCATTTGAATCTGTAGAGTCTGTAAACGTAAAGATGCTGTCTACAATCACAACCATTGCATTAGACAGCGGTTGTTTGGAACTGGAATCAATTATTTGGCCCTGGTAGACAAAGTTTTGCAATTGCCCCAATACTACATTAAGTGTATCGTACTGATTTGATATAAGTGAAACACCCTCTACTATTTTGGTATGATAGCCTGGCTTACTGAAAGAAATATTATAGAAACCTGCAGATGCTGCACCTGTTTTATATTCTCCTGATAAGGATGATACCGCGCTGTTTTCAGTATTCAATACTGTTACACTGACGTTATTTAATAAGGCACCTGAAGCAGAATCTGTTATTACTCCATAAACCCAGGCTGCATGATTATAAACAGGGGTCAATATGTATAAACCGTTTTCAATATCTGAAACAAGCAGATTTTTTGAAGGTAAATACGGATAAACACCCCAATCTCCATGGTATCCGCCCCCTGTAAATTCAGACTCATCATATTGTGCCACCTTAATCATATTATCGGGATGGGTTACATCAAATATTACTGCTCCTTCTGTGTAATAACTTGTAACTGCAAATGAATCATTAAACAGATGTACATTATGGACTATAGCATTACTGCCGGGATTACTCTGCGCTTTATCCAGAGGGGGGGATATGTTTTGCAGGTCAGAAACATCGTAACTGGCCAGAAAAGAATTGTCTACTTCGTCTGTAGTAAAAAGGTATTGATCGTTATGTGTAGGCCACGAATTGTGCGTAAAATTATTTGGAGTTGAAAATGAAGCCAGGGGAACGGGGTTTTGCTTATCTGATACATCTATCACCTCTAACATTCCAGAATATACATGTGATGCCCAAAGCGTATCTCCCCTAACAAATCCATCATGAATGTAATCTCTTTGGAAATCTCCGGTTGCATTATAGGAAGAAATATACACCGGATTATTCGGGTTTTCTTTTAAATCGTACATATCAGCACCACCATATCTTCCCGGAGCCCCCAGGTTACTTCCAAAAAGATAAAGAATTCCGTTTTCGTCTATCCAAAGGGTATGGGAAGTATTTAAGGTTGCTGAATCAGTGAAATAATTATAAGTTATTGTATCCGGAAGATCTTTTAAATCAGCGATCAATAAGCCTCCACCTGCTTCATTCGTGACATAAACATGCTGATTCCAGGTTTTGATCTCATGCCATAAACTAGGTTGGGTAGGCACTTTAAAAACCTCAACCGGATTGTCAGGATCGGAAACATTTACAATAGAAAGACCTTCATAAGTTCCCATCAGGGCATACTCCCTTCCTGCTGAATCTACATACCCCCAAACGTTACCATTTTCAGGTGTAGGATAAGATATATGGCCCCGCAGAGTGATATTTTGTGAAAAGGTTGTAGCGGCCAATAAAATTAATATTAGAAAACTTGCAAGTTGCCTTACAGGAAAAGCTACACAGAGCCCTTTAGTATAGAATTTAAGCATAAAGATTTAATAAGTGAATTGAAATTATCTTTTTAAATACACCATTAATACGGAAATATCACTTGGTGAAACACCGCTAATGCGGCTTGCCTGACCAAGAGTCTGGGGTTTATTTTTTGTAAGTTTTTGCCTCGCTTCGGTAGAAAGAGATTTAATTTGTGAGTAGTTAAATGCTTCTAAAAGAGGAACATCTTCCAGACGGTTCATTTTTGTTACGATCTCTTTTTCCTTTTCGATGTAGCCCTCATACTTCATTAAAATTTCGGCTTCTTCTATTATTTCATCATCAAAACCATTTACAATATTGCAAATTTTATCCAGATATTCTATCATGGATATCATATTGGATTGAGGGCGGCTCAAAATAGAAAAAAGGCTCGCTCGTTCTTTAATCTCTGTTGTTTCACGTGAAACAAGATAAGAATTGGCCTCTGTTATCTCTAATTTTTGATTCTTGAAGTCTGAGATAATTTGTTCGATTGCCTGTTTCTTTTGATTAACTCTACTGACCCTGTTTTCGTCTGCTAATCCAATGGAGTTACCAATACTTGTAAGCCGCAAGTCAGCATTGTCCTGACGTAATAAAATGCGAAACTCTGCACGGGAAGTAAACATCCGGTACGGCTCCTCAGTACCCTTATTTATTAAGTCATCTATCAGCACTCCAATATATGCTTCAGAACGCTTTAGAATAAGAGGTTCCCGAAGTTGAATTTTTAAATGTGCGTTTATGCCTGCCATTAAGCCCTGGCAAGCTGCTTCTTCATACCCGGTAGTACCATTGATTTGACCAGCAAAAAAAAGATTATCTATAGTTTGAGTCTCTAAGGATAATTTTAGCTGATTTGGAGGGAAATAGTCATATTCAATCGCATATCCCGGCCTGAACATTTTCACATTTTCAAATCCACTGATATTGCTTAAGGCTTCATATTGAATATTTTCCGGTAAGGAAGTTGAAAATCCATTGATATAAACTTCAATAGTGTTCCATCCTTCAGGCTCTATAAAAAGCTGATGCCTTTCCTTATCTGCAAAACGATTTATCTTATCTTCAATAGAGGGACAATATCTGGGGCCTACACCTTTTATTCTGCCGGAAAACATGGGTGATGCATCAAATCCCGATTTTAGAATTTCATGTACTTTAGAATCAGTGTAGGCAATATGACATGATTTCTGCTTTGAAAGCGGTAAAGTATTAGTGTAAGAAAACTTTCCCGGGTTTTCATCTCCTTGTTGTTCTTCAAGCAGACTATAATCAATAGATCTTCCATCCACGCGCGGTGGCGTTCCGGTCTTCATTCTGCCGGATTCAAAACCCAATTCAACTAATTGTTCCGTAATTCCGGTTGCAGCTTTCTCTGCCATCCGACCGCCACCAAACTGTTTTTCTCCAATATGTATGATCCCATTTAAAAATGTACCATTTGTAAGTACTACTGACCTGGATTTTATTTTTAATCCAAGTCCTGTTTCTACACCTGTAACTATTTGATCCTTGATTATTAATTTTCGAACAGTATCCTGGAAGAAATCTACATTTTTCGTTTGTTCCAGCCTTAAACGCCATTCCTGGGCAAATAATAGTCTGTCATTTTGAGCACGTGGACTCCACATAGCCGGCCCTTTAGACCTGTTCAGCATTCGAAATTGAATAGCGCTTTTATCAGTAACGATACCGGAATAACCACCTAGAGCATCTATTTCCCGCACGATCTGACCTTTTGCAATTCCACCCATTGCAGGATTACAGCTCATTTGAGCTATGGTCTGCATATTCATGGTTATTAATAGTACCGAGGAACCCAGATTCGCAGCTGCTGCCGCCGCTTCACACCCGGCGTGGCCTGCACCTACCACAATAACATCATATTCCTGGAACAAAAGAAAAAATTTACCTGTAAAGATAGTTTATACAACCCTTAATAGCCATTAACATTTATTATAGATAGGCGCAGTTTCACGTGAAACATGCTTCATATTATCAAAAAGTAAGAGGCAGTCATCTTCCTTTTTTCGCATGAGGCGTTTTAATACGACACTTTTATCTTTATATCCTAATGTATGTAAAAGGCCATGGATCATTACTCTCTTCAATTCCTGCTGAAAGGTATTTTTGAACTTTGATGCATTATCCTTAATACGGTCTACACTTATATAGATTTCTGCAGTTATTCGATGGTTTTCAGAATAATCAAACGTTAATATATCAGTATAAAATTTATGGTTAAGATACCTGCTGTTTAAGTTTAAAATATATTCATCTGAACAAAACACATAATCCAGAGTCTCAATTTCAGCGTGCTCCAAATAGCATACTAAAATCAGCCATTCACAGGTTTTCTTTTTGGGTATATAAAAAAGAGAATTAACGAAATTGAAAGAGATTGCCATTCTATTGAAAGAAGGTAAGCACTACCTTTCTTCCTCCTTCAAAAAACTCCACGCGGTCAGCAAGATGATTCATAAGATAGATACCACGACCGGTTGGGTTTTGAATGTTTTCTGGTAAGGTTGGATTTTTAATTTTTATCAGATTAAATCCAAAACCTTCATCTTCAATATAAAAGCTTAATATTCTTTTCCTCAGCTCAACCCTTACTTTAACCTTTTTTCCTGGTGACTGTTTATTACCGTGAAAAATAGCATTAGTCACCGCTTCACAGAGAGAGATTAAAATATTTGCCTCCATCTCTTCACTCATGTCGAGCTCTGACTTAAGGCGCTCTACAAGGGCTTCAATAATTTTAATGTTTTCCGGGAGCGATGTGAATTCCACATCGCGCGTTTGTAGCGTTTCTACCATAAGCAATACATTTGGTGTTACTTTTATTGCTGGAGTGCCTTAATATACTCTTCTACCAGATCACGATAAAAAGGTTTCAGGCTGGGCGGAACTGTTTTGTACAACTCCAGTTCAGCCTGGCGTTTTTTAAGGTAATCTTCAATTTCAGGTGGCATTTTCTTCACCATATCTTTTCCAGCATTCGATTCACGTTGTTTATCGGTTTCCCGTTGGCGTTCTGCATTCTCCGCTTCCAGCAACCTGGTAAGGATCTCCTGTTGCCTCTGTTGCATTTCAGCGGTAACTTGTTTGTTTAACAGTTCCGTTTCCGTCTTATCCATATCTTTTTGCAACTGGTCCAAATCTCCAAGAGAGTTCTTTCCATCTTTATTTAATTCTTCATTTGCCTGACGCAGTGCATCGCGGATTGCTGCTTGTTTAGCAGCCATTTGAGCAAGCTGCTGGTTCATTCCCTCATTTTGGCCGGGTGTTTTACCATTCGGCATTTTACCATTTTGCATTTGCTGGCTCAGCTGTTTTATCTGATCATTAAGTTGTCCCTGCATTTGTCGCATCGATTGCATGCTTTGCTTACTTCCTCCGGGTTTTTGACACATCTGGGTACCCGCCATCTTGCTTGCCTGCTGTTGCTGCATCTGTTGCATAATCTCTTCAAACATCAGTGCAAGATTATTTACTGATGTCATTATATATTGCTGGGATGAAGCAGCGACCAAAGGCTGACGGGCCTCAAGTGTTTGAATAGCACGATCAAGATTTTTATTGATATCACTAACCTGCTCATTTACAAAACTTTGAATTTGATATACGCGCTTACTCAATTGTTGAATACTATCTTCAACCATGCTAAGATCGTCAGCAAGGTCATGCTGGCTTTTCATGATTTGAAGATATTGTGGATTATAAATATTAACTCCTTTTGTTTTATTAATCAGCTCTTCCTGATCAAAAGATACCTTGATTAAATTTTCAAGGATTTGCCGCGTAGCTTGCATGTCCATTTCATTTTGCTGCATTTCCATACTTTGCTGGGCCTGCTGTATTTTGTCGGACATCTTTTCCATCTGATCAGCAGCATTCTTTTGATTTTGACTGGCCTTCTTTGAATTATTTTTTTGCATGTTCTGCTGCGCATTCTGCATTTCCTGCTGAGTTTGCTGCTGCTCTTGCTTTGTATCCGGCATGTCGTTAGGACTGTCCAATTGCTTATTCAAAGAATCAAGCTTATCCAATTGTTTTTGGACATCGGTAAAGTCATTCTGAATATCTTTTTGCTTATTACTTAAGGAATCCTTATTAGATTTCTCACTTAATTCGTTCTTTTTTGAAAGCTGATCTTCACGCCGGGATAGAGAATCCAGCTGATTTTTAGTGTCGTTCAGCTTTTGCTCAAACTCCAGCTGTTTAAAGAGCGATAGCATTCGATCCAACTCTTTTTTCAATTCATCATTCGAAACCTTTTGATTTTGCAGCTGGTCGAGTGTTTTATCCTTATTGAGTTGCTCGAGTAAATCCTGAAGCTTTTGCATCATTTCCTTCATCTCAGGATTAAGGACATTATCAAACAGCTTGTGCAGTTCATCCTGTTTTTGCTTTAATTCCTCATTATATTTTTTATAACCATCCTGGTTTGAGATATTTTCTTTAAAAGTTTTCTGAAGGCTTTCAATCTTATTGGTAAGGTTTTTCTGTTGCTGAAGCAGGTCTTCTATTTTTTTCTTATCCTCCCAGGACGGGTTTTTTTTGTTCAGCAAATCATTTTGCAATTTTTCATACTGATCATGTAAATCATCAGCTTCTTTCATGGAATTTTCAAGCTGGTTTTTTATCGCCTCATTATTTTCATCCGTTTTTTGCTCCATTTCTTTTTTTGAAGGCAACTTGTATGTCATGAATGAAGAGCGGGTAAACTTGCTTCCGTTCACTGCATCATTATCCCATGCTTCAAAAAAGTATACCAGGCGATCACCTGGTTCCAGACTCACAGTGCTTAAATCCCAAAATTGGCTAAACTGTATTTCTTTGCCATTACTGATCTTGACCGGAACAGATTGGTAGCCAATACCTGTATTTTCCGCTCCTTCCTTTTCAATTTTATATTTCAGATACAAGTTTCTTAACCCATAGTCATCTGATGCTGCACCAGCGAAATAGAGATATTTTCTCTCTGTACTGTCCTCGGTTTGATTTACCTGTATTGCCGGATAACGGTCAGGAATCACAGTGATAGAGTAACGGATTGAATCAGCATTTGGTAAATCTTCATTAGAAATAAAAAGGGTGTAGGGCGCATCTTTGAGCAATCTTTTAGTAAAATAAAATTGATCGCCTGTGTGTTCAGTAACATAAATTGAATCGCTGAGTGCAATATCAATTTTAGAAGTGTTTTGTGAAATGAAATTCCAATTTATACGGGTACCCTGGGGAACTGTGAAATCCCCCATATTCTGCATGGTCTCATTTTTCTTTCTAGTGTAAAGTGGATAAATTAACTCAGAACTGAACTTTACAATAATAGGTTTTGGAAGCACCTTAAGAGAATAATCTTTTGAACGAAAGGCCCCTGAAGAAAAATAAAAGTGAACATCATTCTGCGGCTTTACAATGGTATAATTAAAATTAGCAGCATTTTTTTTAGACAGCGGATATTCAAATCCATTTATGTTGATAAAAGCATCATTGGGCATTAATTCACCCTGAACCTTTACATCTACTATAAAGTCTTGGTATTGAACTGTTTGAAGCTTATTGTTTAGAATTGAGAATTGAAAAGGCGCCTTTCTTTCAAAATATTCCTGGTTGTGAATAAGCCGGAACGTACTGTCTTTAATAATATCCGGAGAAGAAAATAGGATGAAGGCAAATGCCATCACCGGCAGCACGAGATATCTGAGATTTTTTTTATTAAGTGATAAGTTAATCGCGGAGGTGAAAGGAACCGGTTTAAGCGTAATTATCTTTTGATCAATACTGGCTTGAATCAAGGAGGCATCCTTTACATCGCCTGACAGCCTTTTCAATTGCAGTATGTTTAACAGCCGGTCTTCCACCTCCGAAAAATGAGAACCTATAATACCGGCTGCTTTTTCATGAGAAATAATTTTACCCAGCTGAAAATAATGGATAAGCGGTAAAATAAGCCATTGCACAATTATAAAAGATGCACCGCATAAAAATCCGAAGAACAATATGGAGCGCACTAATGAAGAAAAATAACTGTAATATTCAAGAACGTCAATTACAAGGAAGGCAGCAAGCAATAATGCACTTGCATATATGGCGCCCCGTATCAGCTGATTAATATAATATTTGCGAATGAACTCATCTAATTTGCGGATGAGCAAATGATAATTATCATTCATAAGAGAAAGCAAATTACCGAAGAAAACTTCAACGTGTCAAATTAGAAATTATTCCGCGCTGCAACAAATACTGGTATGAAGAAAAAAACTATATATTTTTAACATTAATTTCTAAAACGCAGCTCTGCGTGCCTTTTTCTTCTGCTCTGGTTTAAAAGTGTAGCCGACACTTGCGCCTATCCACGGTACAATTTTTTTCTTATATAATTCTAATTTCTCCACAGGTAATAGGGAAGAATAAGTATTATTAATTCCCTTTACAGGATACATATCCAGCTTCACAAATAATCCACCATGCTCAATATCCTGATAACGACCTCCAATAGAACCGATAAAAAAATGCTCAAAATGTATAGATGTATAATGGTCGATCATTCCCTGATCATAATACCATAATAATCCCCCTAAATAATTTATTCCTAATTCTGCAAAAAATTTGTGAGTGCCATAAAGCAAGTTTTCCCTGAATAAGAGAAAATCAAAATGCTGATGTCCTGTTCCGAAAGATATACCACTTTCAAAGGATAAAAAGATTTTTTTAACCGGAAGCTTTAAAGTAAAATCTCCATTTAATGAAATTCTTGTACCCAAACCCAATCCTTCTATAAATAAGGTACCCGCTTTCTGTCTCAATTGAGAGGAATCCTGAGCAAGAACATGTACTGAAAAAAAATAAAAAACAAGCAATAAAATTTTCATTGTCTTTAATTCAGGAAAATTCTATTAAACATTCAAAATTTTATTAAATATAATAAAACCTATAATACATTTCTGTGATAACAGATGGAAATAATTGTTATTGTATTTCAGGCCTCTTAATAAAATTTAATTCAGAACAGATTCTTAAAACATATTCATTTTATAAATTACTCCTCTTTCCTTTAAGTAATTCATCATGAACCCGTAGCAGTTTTCGCTCCTGCCTATAAACTCCGGAGGACTAACTCCTTTTTCAGAATACAAACCTTGTAACACCAAAGTAGCTGCGGCCGTGCACGTATATCCGGTCGTCCTTGCCATAGAAGAAGTATTACTTGCAGTATCGTATTGATCAAAAAGGTCGTAGGTATATTTTCTTTTTACGCCGTTTTCGAACCCTTCCACGATAACGTGCATAAGAGTAAATTCTTTTTCACCGGGTAAATAGCTCCATTGCGGAAATAGTAAATGTGCAGTCAACTCAATCGGGGAAATTTTATTTCCATTTATCTCTATTTCATTTTTACTCAGGAATCCCATATCGCGCATGTTGCGCATAATATCGATGTGACCAGGATAGCGCAGCGTTTTTTCCTTCATATTAGGAATTTTAATGGTATTCACCAATGATCGAAGACCATCGGTGTTAAAGGCTTCCAGGGTACCAATCTGATCAAACTCAATCAACTCAGGTTCTGAAAGCGCAGGACGAACCACCATTTTGCCATTCTCGACAATCCTCGATGGCCGGATGTATTCTTCCAGTACATCGATCGGTGAAAAAGGCGCCTTATATTGAAATGGCAAAGTGCGCGTAAAGGGTAATCCACCCACCATACATACAAAATTTTCAACGTTCATTCGCTCATTGTGAAACCCTAAAATAATGTTGTCCATCCCGGGAGCTACGCCACAATCGACGATTGCAATAACATTATTTTTAATAGCTAGCTCATTTAGTGAGAGCGGGTCTTCAGGGAAAAATGAAATATCGACGATATTTTTTCCAGAATTAATGACAGTTTGAACCATCTTAAAGCCCATAAAACCCGGAACAGCACCTACTATCAAATCGGCATCAGCAATTACTTCTTCTATTATTTTCGAGTCAGAGAGATTTGCTTCCACTGTATTGATACTGTACTCCTCTGTTAATAAATCCAAGTTTTTTTTATTTATATCCACCGATGTAACAGAATAGGATTTTGAGAGGTCAATTGCCATTGCCCGGCCAACCATACCTGCACCAAGAATAATTACCTTTTTCATTTTTAAATTCAGATTTATAATGAGAGAATATGGCACCCTGCACGATGCCTGCTCACCGCTTACAGCCTCCAGTCAATTGGGGCTATTTGATGTGACTTCAGATATTCATTTGCCTTTGAGAAATGCCTGCATCCGAAAAAGCCGTTATCAGCACTATAAGGTGAGGGGTGCGCTGCTTTCAGAATCAGGTGCTTACTGGAATCTATCAGCGAAGCTTTCTCCTGCGCAAATTTGCCCCACAACATAAAAACCAAATGGTCCCTTTTAGCGGATAACTGTCGAATGGTTTCATCTGTGAAATGCTGCCAGCCAAGATCTTTATGGCTCGATGGTTTATTGGCCTGAACAGTAAGTATGGCATTCAGTAAGAATACTCCTTGCTTCGTCCACTTTTCAAGGTTGCCATGGTCAGGGATTTGAACACCTGTATCGTTTCTTAATTCCTTAAAAATATTAACTAAAGATGGTGGCTGCCGGACACCTTTTGGAACGGAAAAGCAAACTCCATGAGCTTGTCCGGTGCCATGATAGGGGTCCTGCCCTAACAGCACCACCTTTACCTTATCGAAGGAGGTTAAATTATATGCATTGAAAATTAATTGGCCTGAGGGATACATTATTTTCCCTTCCTGCTTTTGATTTTGTAATGAGTTTTTAATCGATTGGAAATAATCTTTGGAAAATTCTTCTTTCAAAACCTCTTTCCATGAAGGTTCTATTTGAACATTTGGAATTTCGACTGCTGGCATTATTTATAACTTGAATTCCAAAATTAAAAAACAACTAATATCCGCCGTTGAATTTCCTGATTCCCCATTCCAAAGTCATTAAAATTAATAAAGGAAGAAGAAGCCAGCGAAGGTTGATAAGTGGCTGGGTGCGGGTTGAACTATACAAGATGGGTTTTATTTCCTGTTTTGCCTGAACAACTTTTAAGAGCTCATTGGTTTGCGATGGGTAAAATAATTTACCGCCTGTCTTTTCGCTGAGCGCATAAAGAAGCTGATGGTTAGCACGTGTACTTAAAAGTTCAATCTGTGTAGGAGCTACCGAAAAGGTACCCGCATGAACTAAATCTTTTTTATTGTAAATCACATGTGCTTTATATGAATAATTTCCTGCGGGGAAGTTTCCTGCATTCAAAGAATAAGAATTGGAAATTTTACTAAATACAAAAGGATATTCTTTTCCCTGTTCATCTTTAATCATCATGGATACATCAGGTTCATTTAAGAGCTCATTTGATTCATTTAATAGTTCAGCATCGAATATTACGGATTCATCTTCACTGAAAATCCGGTTGCCGGTAGCCTGGCGTTCTTTTTCCAGATGGACGCGGAATTGCTGTTCATCGGGCTTTATTGAAAGAAACTGAATTACTGCTGAAATGAGTGCATCAAATGCTTCATGATTGGCATTTTGCAAATAATCATACAGTCTCCAGCGCCACAATCCTTCTCCGGCAATTACGCCGCTGCGGCCATTTAGATCCTGCTGTAAAAGAATAAGCGGATAAGCAGTTGAGACGGCTCCAATTTTCTGTCGCAATAAAACGGAGGCGCCCGGAGATACCCTGTAATCTGCAAACGGGGAAGCTAACGGAGGTAACCCCGGGATTAATTTCAAGACATTATCCGGTAAAGTAAACAGGGTAAACGTATTTTCTACGGAAGCCACTGCATCTGTTGTAGACCCATTCCCCCCTGAAAGGTTTACCATCGATTGCAAATTGTTGAAGACGGAGGTATTTGTTTGAGCCCCGAGGATAAAAAGAATTGATTTTTTTTTCGCTTTGATGCTTTGAATCAGTGAAGAAACATTTGCCTGTTGCGCAGATGGAATTTCATGCAGAATAAAGAGATTATAGTCGTTAATATTTCCAGGAACATTTCCATTAAAGAAAATCTGTACTTCATAATTTTTATTGATCTCAATAGATTGCTTTATAGCCGCAATATCAGGATGCGGGGCATTTGCAAGAATGCATATCTTTTGTTTCTTTTCCACCACCTCAACAAAAATATCCCTGACATTATTTTGGTCAGAAGCTTCGTTTAAAAGATGTGAAAGCCTTATCTGGTAATGGATTACACCTGCCTCATTGGCCCTGAGCAGGAATTCGCTGGCATTTTCTTCCTCATCACCCTGGATAGATATATTTTTCTGATCTATTGTATTTTCTTTTCCATTCACTATTCTGCTGATAACAATCGTTGACTGCTCATTCGGACAAAAGAGTGCCTGCCATTCAACCTTAACAGGAAAATAGTCATTTAAAAATACCGACCGGTTAAACCTCACCCCTGAAATAAGCAGATCCCGCCTGGTAGTAGTATCTCCCAGTCCAATCGTATAGATCGGCACATTTACACTGCTGTTTACATATACCGGATTGCTGCCCTGGTTATAGATACCGTCGGTGGCGAGGATAATGGTACCAAGATTTTGGTTAGAATAAAGACCTTGAATCTCACTTAAAGCTGCTGCAATGTTTGTAGCTTTTTCGCTATAGGAAAAATCGATGCCTTCTTTAAGCGAACTGCCAAAAGAATAGTTTTTTACATCATAGTTTTTAGACAAATTGTTTACTAAGTCACGAATATGATTTGCATATTGAAGAGAGTCTGCTTTTGTTTGATTTAAATGAACAGATTCTGAGTTATCCTGCGCAAAAACTACGATTGGCTTTTCTATCCGGTTAGAAACCGTTCTGATTAAGGGAGATAACAATAAAAAGGCAATGGTACTTATAGCCAGAGTCCGTAAAACAGCCAGCATCCAAATTACCTTTTTAAAAGATGCTCCAAGCTCCCGAAACTGACTTTCACGATAGTAAAGAATAAATGCATAGATAACACCCAGCAACAGGCATAATAGGATGTACCAGGCAGGATATGGTAAAGTCAGGTTCACTTTATGGCAGCTAAAAATTATGGATAATTAACAAATAAAATAAGGTCTTTATCAGCAAACACCCGGAAGAAGAACAGTTTTGAACGTATAATAAACTGTTCAAGTATTCAGTCCTCCGCAAACAGAAATTACCTGTCCGTTTACATAGCTCGAAAGGTCAGATGCAAGAAACAAGCAAACTTTTGCAACCTCCTCCGGTGTCCCCTGACGCCCGAGGGGAATATTTTTTTTGAATTGTTCTTTTACTTCATCACTTATTGCATGAGTCATATCAGTTTCTATGTACCCGGGAGCAATAGCATTACAGCGGATATTACGCGAACCCAGCTCTTTTGCAAGAGATTTGGTGAATCCTATAATTCCTGCTTTAGATGCAGAATAGTTCGTTTGACCAGCGTTGCCCGTAATACCGACAATAGAGCTCATGTTGATAATAGAACCGTTACGCTGCTTCATCATAGGCTTGCTTACATTTTTTGAAATATTAAAAATGGATTTAAGGTTGGTGTCCATCACTTCGTCCCATTGCTGTTCGCTCATGCGCAGGATTAAATTATCCCTGGTAATGCCTGCATTATTTACCACTATATCTATGGTTTTAAATTCCAAAAGCACATTGTTTACCAGTTTTTCTGCTTCGGAATAAGAAGAAGCATCGCTCTTATACCCTACTGATTTAACTTCCATTGCCCGTAACCTGTTTTCCAGTGTCAGCGCTTTTCCTTCGGAAGACAAATAAGTAAAGGCAATATGGGCACCGTGCTCTGCAAACTTTTTTGCAATGGCCTCGCCAATGCCGCGTGACGCGCCGGTGATCAGAGCAGTCTTTCCCTCAAGAAGCTTCATAAATGAAAGGTGAAAAGGTTAGAAGTTAAAGGTTAAAAGTGAAAAGTGAAAATTCCTGAATGCACAATACAAAAAAGGTCAACTTAATTGATGGTTAGCTGCAAAACCATAGCTTATTTAATTAATAAATGTGATAGCAGTATGTGATTTACCGTTCTCTTTGCGGCATTCACTTTCTAATCGCCTTCATCATCATTTCCCCAATTACGGCCGGGCTTTCGGCAACCGTAACTCCGCATTCCTTTAATATTTGAATCTTGGCTGCTGCTGTATCGTCCGCTCCGCCGATGATGGCGCCTGCATGACCCATTCTCCGTCCTGGCGGGGCAGTTTGCCCGGCAATGAAACCGACTATGGGTTTGGTACCATTAACTTTTATCCAGCGTGCTGCTTCAGCTTCCATGCCGCCTCCTATCTCCCCAATCATTACAATTCCATCCGTCTGGGGGTCATTCATAAACATCTCCACTGCCTCCCGCGTAGTTGTGCCGATTATGGGATCACCGCCTATACCTATGGCGGTGGAAATACCCAAACCGGTTTTACATACCTGGTCTGCAGCTTCGTAAGTAAGCGTACCGGATTTCGAGACAATTCCAATATTACCCGGCTTAAAAACGAATCCAGGCATAATGCCCACTTTTGCCTCATTGGGAGTAATTACTCCCGGACAATTCGGTCCGATCAGGCGGCAGTTCTTACCATTTAAATATTCCTTTGCTTTCACCATATCCTGAATGGGAATGCCTTCTGTAATACAGACAATCACCTGGATTCCTGCGTCAGCGGCTTCCATAATGGCATCAGCAGCAAAAGCCGGCGGTACAAAAATGATAGACACATTTGCACCTGCCTTCATAACGGCATCTTCAACTGTATTAAATACCGGCCTCTCAAGATGACTTTGTCCGCCCTTACCCGGGGTAACGCCGCCCACAACGGTAGTTCCGTATTCAATCATCTGCGAAGCATGAAAAGTACCTTCCTGACCTGTGAAACCTTGTACAATAACTCTTGAATCTTTATCAACCAATATGCTCATAACTCTTCTTATAAGTGTTGTTCTGTTAAACTATTATACTCTTTAAACCGATGCAATTATTTAAGCCTTATTTTCTATCTCCCGCATTTCACGAAGAAATTTAGAAGCAAATACAAAATCATTAAATTCCTGGTTGGTGCTGTGAAATACTTCGTAGCGATTCCCCTCCCAGCACTTAATTCCACGGTACAGGAATAAAATGTAATCACCAATGCCCATTACGGAATTCATATCGTGTGTGTTTACAACGGTTGTAATGGTGTATTCAACCGTAATTTCATGAATAAGCTCATCAATTAAGATGGAAGTTTGAGGGTCAAGGCCTGAATTAGGCTCGTCACAAAAAAGATACTTTGGATTAAGCACTATGGCTCGTGCAATACCTACGCGCTTTTTCATGCCGCCGCTTAATTCGCTCGGAAGTAATTTATTAGACCCTTTAAGATTGACACGATCCAGGCAAAAATTCACCCGTTTCAGCTTTTCTCTGGTTGTTTGGTTGGTGAACATATTGAGCGGAAACAATATATTCTGTTCCACGGTCATGGAATCGAAGAGAGCACTCCCCTGGAAAAGCATTCCTATTTGGGTGCGGATAGCTTTTCTTGCGCTTTCATCAGCAGATGCAAGGTCAATATAGTTATCATAAAGGATGGAACCTCCGGATGGGTTCATCAAGCCAACCATGCATTTCATCAAAACCGTTTTCCCGGAACCGCTGGCGCCGATTACCAGGCTGGTTTTGCCGGGCTCAAAATTTCCTGAAATTCCTTTCAGCACTTCACGGTCGCCAAATGATTTCCGTACGTCCTGGATTTCAATCATAATAACATTTGTGCGAGCAAATAGTCAAAAATAAGAATGAGAATACTGATAATTACTACAGCACTGGTTGCAGATTTACCGACTTCCAGCGCGCCTCCCGAAGTGGTGTAACCCATATATGCAGCTACAGATGAAATAATAAAACCAAATGTAGTGGCTTTAATTATGGCAAAAGTAACTGTGAAGGGAATAAAATATTGAATGGCTCCCTGTATAAATTCAGTACTTGTTAATGCCCCTGCCAGCTCACCGATAATATAACCTGAATAGATCTGAATGTACCCGGAAACAATCACCAGCAACGGAACCATCAAGGTAGAAGCAAGTACTTTTGGAAGGATAAGGTATGCTACGGAATTGACTCCCATGATTTCCAAAGCATCTATCTGCTCTGTGATGCGCATGGTACCCAGTTCTGAAGCAATACTGCTTCCTATTTTTCCCGCAAGGATTAAACAAACAACGGTAGGCGCCATTTCAATAATGCTGGTATTGGTTACAATAGAGCCAATGATGGATTTGGATAAAAGAGGAGTAGTGAACTGAAAAGCAGTTTGAACGGTAATTACCGCACCGAGAAATAAGGAAATGATTATTACAATTGCAAGAGACCCAATGCCGATTGCCACCATCTGGCGCATCAGCTCTTTCCAGTATAGTGTTGGTTTTTCAGGCCGCACAAACATACGGCGCATGAGGATGAGGTAACTGCCAAAATTTTTAAAGAATAAAAAAACGCTCATTTCAACTAGTGACGGCGCCAAAAATACTTTTTTTATCAGAAGGATTTAAAGGGTAAGTAGTACTTACAGCAGATGAACCATCAACTAACCATTAAGATGGAGATTAATTGTTCCATACCGCCCTAAAACAAATTTACTGTATTAGATAATTATGTATCTTGATTAGAGATTTATAGTATGTATAAGAAAGTTTTACTTCTTCCACTTATTTTCCTTAGCAAAATCTTACAGGCCCAGGTTTACACCGTACCTGGCGCTCAAATACAGCCGGCATGGGTTTTTCCTTTATGGTTTGAAGATGGCAGCGGAGCGAAGGACACCTTATATTTTTGCTATGATCCGGATGCTGATGTTCCGTATGCCGATACAATATTCGGAGAAAAAAAAGAGATTTTAGATAGCATTAAGTTTCAGGCGTATTATTGGTGTGCACTTGATTCAAACCATAGTGCATATAGAAAAATTACAACAATTTATTTGGGAAATGGGGCAAATATATGTTTTCTAAATGTTCAGATGCCTTTAACGTTACGTTGGGATTCTAAGGTTCTGAACAGTGACTCTCTGCCATTTCCTGATCAGGCGCCTGCTCCCCGCGCAGAAGGTGTTTTAGCGTATGATCTGCCCATGGAGATTAACATGTGCTCCTTTGAATTGCCTCTTCTTATGACAGACACTACGCTTTATGCCTGGGACACCCTTTGCAGCTTTAGCGACAGTATTGTGTTTGAGGGACCAAGCGCTTCTTACCTGAGCTTTCACGTTGAGCCCTGGAAAGGAATTTTATTAGGAGTTGATAACAGTGCGGATAAGCAGGAAAAGTTTTTTGTCTATCCCAATCCGATGCATAACGAATTACAGGTGATAGCAAAAAATGTTAGTGCAAGTGCAGTAATAAAAATTATGGACATGCTTGGCAATGTTCGCCTCAGTGAAACAATGAGAT